>NZ_VRUZ01000032.1:0-43639 GCF_008039485.1 Methylobacterium sp. WL69
GCCTCTTCGGAGCCGCGCAAGACGATCACGGCCGACGTTCGCAAGCCGCGCGATCTCAACTTCATGGCGCGCCCCGCCCCGGCCCCCGAGCCGGAGCCGACCACGCCGACGACGGCCACCGCCGCACGTCCGGCCGGTACCGCCACCACGGCCCGCACACCGGGCCGTCCCCAGGCCGCCGAGGAGGAGAACGAGCAGAAGCGCGTGATCCGCCGCCCCGGCATGCCGCTCAAGATCATCACGCCGCCCAAGACCCCGAAGCAGCCGGGCGGCGACCGCAACCGTGGACGCCTCACCATCGCCACGGCGACCTCGGGCGAGGACGAGCGCACGCGCTCCGTCGCCTCGTTCCGCCGTCGCCAGCAGCGCATGAGCGGCAACCGTCACGTCGAGCAGAAAGAGAAGCTCTCGCGTGAGGTGACGATCCCGGAGACGATCACGATCCAGGAACTCGCCAACCGCATGTCGGAGCGGGCGGTGGACGTGATCCGGCTGCTCATGAAGCAAGGCGAGATCCACAAGATCACCGATGTGATCGATTCGGATTCCGCGCAGCTCATCGCCGAGGAACTCGGCCACACCGTGCGCCGCGTCGCGGAGTCGGACGTCGAGGAAGGCCTGTTCAGCGACGAGCCGGACCTGGAGGAGGATCTCGATCCCCGTCCCCCCGTCGTCACCATCATGGGTCACGTCGATCACGGCAAGACCTCGCTGCTCGACGCCATCCGCAAGACCACGGTGGTCTCGGGCGAGGCCGGCGGCATCACCCAGCACATCGGCGCCTATCAGGTGGCCACGCCTTCGGGCGACATGGTCACCTTCATCGACACCCCCGGCCACGCGGCCTTCACCTCCATGCGTGCCCGTGGCGCCAAGGTGACGGACGTCGTCGTGCTCGTGGTGGCGGCCGATGACGGCGTCATGCCCCAGACGGTGGAGGCGATCTCCCACGCCAAGGCGGCCGGCGTGCCGCTCATCGTGGCGATCAACAAGATCGACAAGCCCGACGCGAACCCGCAGCGGGTCCGCACCGAACTGCTGCAGCACGACATCCAGGTGGAGTCCATGGGCGGCGAGACCCTCGAGTTCGAGGTTTCGGCCAAGACCGGCGACGGTCTACCGGACCTTCTCGAGGGCCTGCAGCTCCAGGCCGAAATCCTGAACCTGCGTGCCAACGAGGCGCGCGACGGCGAGGGCACGGTCATCGAAGCCAAGCTCGATCGCGGTCGCGGCCCCGTCGCCACCGTGCTCGTCCAGCGCGGCACCCTGTTCACCGGCGACATCGTGGTGGCCGGCGCCGAGTGGGGCCGCGTCCGCGCCCTCATCGACGACAAGGGCGAGAACGTTCCCTACGCCGGGCCTTCGGTCCCGGTGGAGGTGCTCGGCTTCAACGGCACGCCGGATGCGGGCGACCGCGTCGCGGTGGTGCCGAACGAGGCCCGTGCCCGCGAGGTCACGGAGTATCGTGCCCGTCAGAAGCGCGAGCGCATCGCCGCCCGCACGGGTGGAGCCAACCGTTCGCTCGTCGACATGATGCGCGACCTCAAGGAAGGCGCCGGCCGCAAGGAACTGGCACTCGTCGTCAAGGGCGACGTGCAGGGTTCGGTGGAGGCCATCAACGGCGCCCTGGAGAAGCTCGGCAACGACGAGGTGTCGGCGCGCATCCTGCTCGCAGGCGTGGGCGGCATCACCGAGTCGGACATCACCCTGGCGGAGGCCTCCAAGGCCGTCGTCATCGGCTTCAACGTGCGGGCCCACAAGGAAGCGCGCGAGTCGGCCGAGAACAAGGGCGTCGAGATCCGCTACTACAACATCATCTACGACCTCGTGGACGACATCAAAGCGACCCTGTCGGGCATGCTGCCGCCGACGCTCCGCGAGGAGCGCCTCGGCGAAGCCCAGATCCTGCAGATCTTCGACGTGTCGAAGGTCGGCAAGATCGCCGGTTGCCGCGTCACCGACGGTGTCGTCCAGCGCGGCGCCCACGTTCGCCTCATCCGCGACAGCGTGGTCATCCACGAGGGCAAGCTCTCGCAGCTCAAGCGCCTCAAGGACGACGCCAAGGAGGTCATCTCCGGCTACGAGTGCGGCATGTCCTTCGAGAACTTCCAGGACATGCGGGCCGGCGACACCATCGAGTGTTACCGGGTCGAGGAAATCCGCCGCACGCTCTGAGGAGCGGCGACGCACACGGTTTGATCAAGGGCCGCAGCCTCGCGTTGCGGCCCTTTTTCGTTGGACGCGGCGATTAAGATTAAGGGAGAGTTTCCCCGGTTTCGGAAGCTTGCCGGACGGACGGACATCCCGTGCTGGGCTAATGTGCGAAAGAGCGAACCACCCCCGGGTTCGGCGGAGCCTTCGATGCTGCAATCCTACGCCCTGCGGCGGGCGCTGAAAGACGGAAAGTACCGGAAGATCTTCGTCGAGCGGCTGACCGAGCCCCTGCACCTCAACGTCATCTCGGCGGGCGTCGCCCTGTTCGGCAGCTACCCGGCGAAGGTCGCCTTCGACCTCGTGGTGCGCCAGCAATACGCCTACCCGATCCTGTTCGCCGCGGAATCCGCACGGAAGCTCGGTCTCAAGCGGATCGCCGTCCTCGAGTTCGGCGTCGCCACGGGGGCCGGCCTCCTCAACATGTGCGAGCTCGCCGCGCACACGGAAGCCGCCACCGGCGTCGCCATCGACGTCGTCGGCTTCGACACCGGCACCGGCATGCCCCCGGCCGTGGACCACCGCGACCTGCCCGAGTATTTCCAGGAGGGCGATTATCCGATGGATTTCGAGGCCCTACGCCGCTCCCTGCCGGCGCGATGCCGCCTTCTCATCGGCGACGTTTCCGAAACGATCCCGGGCTATATCGCGAGCGTGGGACCGGACGCCCCCATCGGCTTCGTCGCCGTGGACGTGGACTATTACTCGTCCACCGTCCGGACCCTGCCGATCCTCGACGGCGCGCCCGACCAGTACCTGCCCATCGTCCCCGTCTACCTCGACGACGTCGCCATGGACGGCTGCAACCCGTGGAACGGCGAACTCCTGGCGGTGGCCGAGTTCAACGCCGCACACCCGCTGCGCAAGATCGCACCGTTCAACCTCCTGCGCTCGAAGCGCATCTTCAAGAACGCCCAGTGGATCGACCGGATGTTCGCCGCGCACATCCACGATCACCCGGCCCGCACTCCGGCCACGGCGAAACGTGCGCAACAGGCCTATATCCAGAACGAGTATTTGCGTTAAGACAGCGCCTTCGACACCCGCTTCGGTCTGCCCGGCTTCCGTATCCATACGGCGGCGCACCGATGCTCCGTATCAGCGACGCTCCGCTGGCGGCCACCCCGCGATGCCCCGCCGTCAAGCGGTCGGCCGACCCGGGTCCGGCCGCCATCCGGCCGTTTCGACAAGACGATCAGAACCGTTCATGGCCCAGAGACAGACCCCGACCGGACCGACGCAGCGCCAGCAGCGGGTGGCCGAGCTCATCCGCCACGCCATCGCGGAGGTGCTGCAGCGCGGCGATATCCAGGACCCGGTGCTGAGCGCGCACGTCATCACCGTGCCGGAGGTCCGCATGTCGACGGACCTCAAGCTCGCCACGGCCTACATCATGCCGCTCGGCGGCCAGAACGAGGCGCCGGTGATCGCCGCCCTGGAGCGCAACAAGAAGGCGTTGCGCCAGGAAGTCGCCCGCCGGGTGAACCTCAAGTTCGCGCCCGACCTGCGCTTCCTGCGCGACGAGACCTTCGACGAGGCCGACCGGATCGACGCCATCCTGCGCACCGACAAGGTCCGGCGCGACCTCGAATCGCAGAAGTCCGACGGGGACGATTCGGACCCCGAGGCGGCCTGAGGCCCCTTCGCCGTCCCCGCCAGGCGGAATGCCGGGCGTCCCCGAGGAACGCCGGGCCTTCCCGTGCCATCTTTTCCAGATACCAAGACCGGACGGCCCTGGCCCGCGCGCGCCCCGTCCCTCGACCGAGGACAGCATGACCAACGACACGATCATCGAATCCCCCGATGAGGTCGCCCCGGCGTCCCAAGGTGTGGACGACACGGCCGCGGACACCCGTCCCGCCGAAGGTCGTCGCCCGCCGCGCGGCGGTCCGCGCCCCGACCGGCCCAAGCGCCGCGACGTCAATGGCTGGGTGATCCTCGACAAGGGCGTCGGCATGACCTCGACCCATGCGGTGGCCGTGGTAAAGCGGGCCTTCAACGCCAAGAAGGCGGGCCATGCCGGGACCCTCGACCCCCTGGCATCGGGGATTCTTCCCATCGCCCTCGGCGAGGCGACCAAGACGGTGCCGTTCGTGATGGACGGCCGCAAGGCCTACGTCTTCACGGTGACCTGGGGCATCGAGACGGACACGGACGACGCCGAGGGGCGGCCCGTCGCCACCAGCGATGCGCGCCCCGAACGCGGGGCCGTGGAGGCCGCGTTGCCGAACTTCGTCGGCGCCATCGAGCAGGTGCCGCCGCGCTACTCGGCCATCAAGATCGCCGGGGAGCGCGCCTACGACCTCGCCCGCGACGGCGAGGAGGTGGTGCTCGTGGCGCGTCCCGTCCAGATCGACCACCTCGCCGTGGTGGAGCATGACGGCCAGCGCACGGTGATCGAGGCCCAGTGCGGCAAGGGCACCTATGTCCGGGCGCTCGCCCGCGACCTCGGGCGGATGCTCGGCTGCTACGGCCACGTCTCGGCCCTGCGCCGCACCCGCGTCGGCCCCTTCGCCGAGGCCGAATCCTGCGTCGTCGCCACCCTGGAAGAGGCCGGCCCCGACGGGAACGGCCCGCACCTGCATCCCGTCGAGACGGCGCTCGATGCCGTTCCGTCCGTGCCGGTCTCGCGCGACATGGCGCTTCGCCTCATGCGCGGCCAGCCGGTGATCCTGCGCGGACGCGACGCCCCCGTCGAGGGAAAGGCCTTCGCCACCTGCGGCGGCATCCTCGTGGCGGTGGGCGATGTCGAGCGCGGCGAACTCGTGCCGCACCGGGTGTTCCACCTCGGCGGCACCACCCCCCAGCGCGGCTGATCGAACCCGAACCGGGCGCCCTAGCGCAGGGGCAGCCCGGTCTCGATGACGCGGGCCCAGAGCGACGCTCCATAGGGCGCCGCCGCATCGCAGAAGTCGTAGTCCGGGTGGTGCAGGCCGGCGCTGTCGCCGTTGCCGAGGAAGATGTAGGCGCCGGGGCGGTGGGCGAGCATGTAGGAGAAATCCTCCGCCGCCATCATCGGCGCCACGGCGCGGTCGACCTGCGCCTCGCCGACGAGCCCGGCGGCCACGTCGGCGATGAAGTCCGTCTCCACCGGGTGGTTCTCGGTCACCGGATAGCCGCTGCCGAACACGATGGTCCCGCGCGCGCCGAAGGCGGCGGCGACGTTGCCGACGATCCCTTCGATCCGACCCTGGACCAGGGTCCGCACCGGCTTCGACAGGGCCCGCATGGTCCCGCGCAGGGTGACGCATTGCGGCAGCACGTTGAAGGTCTCGCCGGCTTCCAGGGTGCAGACGGAAACCACGGCGCTGTCGAGGGGATCGACGGAGCGCGCGACGACGGATTGCAGGGCGACGACGATGTGGCTCGCCACCAGCACGCTGTCGATGGCGGCGTGCGGCTGGGCGGCGTGGCCGCCCTTGCCCTCCACCGTGATGGTGAAGCGGTCGGTGGAGGCCATGATCGGGCCGGGCCGGATGGCGAAGTGTCCGAGGGCCAGGCCCGGAATGTTGTGCAGGCCGTAGACGGTGTCGATGCCGAAACGCTCCATGAGCCCGTCACGAACCATGGCCTCGCCGCCGCCGCCGCCCTCCTCCGCCGGCTGAAAGATCATCACCGCCGTGCCGTCGAACTCCCGGGTCTCGGTGAGATAGCGCGCCGCGCCGAGCAGCATCGCCGTATGGCCATCGTGGCCGCAGGCATGCATCTTCCCGGGGTTCGTCGAGCGGTAGGGCAGGTCGCGCACTTCCTGGATCGGCAGGGCGTCCATGTCGGCACGCAGACCGATGGCCCGATTCGAGCCGTGCGCCCGCCCCCGGATCACCCCGACGACGCCGGTGCGGCCGATGCCGGTGACGACCTCGTCGCAACCGAAGGCCCTGAGCTTGTCGGCGACGAAACCGGCGGTGCGATGGACGTCGTATTGCAGTTCCGGATGGGCATGGAGATCGTGGCGCCAGGCGGTGATCTCCGGCGCCAGGGCTGCGATCCGGTCGAGGACGGGCATGGGACTGACTTTCGAGAGCTAAGAACTCTCAGGACGGGCGTCGTTGGGCGTCGATCCAGCAAACAAGGGGCCACACGCGGGGTCAATGCCGCGCCAGCCTGAATCCGCGGTTCGGACTCGCGGCGGTCGGCTGATCGTCGCCCGCGAGATCGTCCAGGATCGGACAATCGGGGTGCGCGTTCCCACCGCAGGTCTCGGCGAGCCGGCTCAACGTGCGGGTCATCCCCTCCAGGGCGGCGATGCGCCGGCGCAGGTCCGCGACATGTTCCAGGGCCACGGCCTTCACCTCGGCGCTCGCCCGCCCGCGGTCGCGCCACAGGGCGAGGAGCGTCCGGATGTCCTCGACGGAGAAGCCGAGGTCGCGGGACCGGCGAATGAAACGCAGGGCATGGAGATCGGAGGGCCCGTAGAGGCGGTAGCCGCCCGGCGTGCGGGCGGCGGGCGCGACGAGGCCGGTCTCCTCGTAGTAGCGGATCATCTTGGCCGAGACGCCCGTGACGCGCGCCGCCTCGCCGATGGTCACGGGCGCAGTGGTCACGACTCCCCCCCTGCCCAGCGCAGGCGCAGGGCGTTGGCGAGGACGAAGACGCTCGACAGGGCCATGGCGCCGGCCGCCAGGACCGGCGACAGCAGCGGCCCGCCGAACGCGTGGAGGGCCCCCGCCGCCACGGGGATCAGGGCGACGTTGTAGGCAAACGCCCAGAACAGATTCTGGCGGATGTTGCGCATCACCGCCCGCGACAGGCCGAGGGCCGTGACGAGGCCCTCCAGGGCGCCCGACATCAGCACCACGTCGGCGCTCTCGACGGCGATGTCCGTGCCCGTGCCGATGGCGATGCCGACCTCGGCTTCGGCCAGGGCCGGCGCGTCGTTGATGCCGTCGCCGACGAAGGCGACGGCGCCGTGGCGCGCCCGCAAGTCGCGCACGGCCTCGACCTTGCCGCCGGGCAGCACCTCCGCGAACACCGTCCCGATCCCCAGCGACCGGGCCACGCTCTCGGCGGTGCCGCGCGCGTCCCCCGTCACCATGGCGACGGTCAATCCGCGCGCCTTCAGCGCGGCCACGGCTTCGACGGCACCGGGCTTGATCGGGTCGGCCACGGCGAGGAGGGCGGCGAGGCGCCCGTCGACGGCAACGTAGAGGGGGCTGCGCCCCTCCGCGTCGAGGGACGCCGCCCGTGTAGCCAAGTCCCCGGTGGCCAAGTCCCCGGTGGCGATACCGAGACGCGCCATGTGGCGGGCGGCGCCCACGGCCACCGCACGTCCGCCGACGCGGCCGGCGATCCCGAACCCCGGAACGGCCTCGAACCCCGTCACCGCTCCGAGGCCGAGCCCCCGCGCCTCGGCCGCCGCCACGATGGCCCGCGCGATGGGGTGCTCGGAGCGCGATTCGAGGGCGGCCGCCAGGACCAGGACCTCGTCGGCCGAGAACCCCGGCGCCGGATGCAGGTCGGTCAGGCGCGGCCGGCCCTCCGTCAGTGTACCGGTCTTGTCGAGAGCGACCGTGCGGACGTCGCGCAGGGCCTGCAGGGCGGCGCCGTTGCGGAACAGCACGCCGCGTTCCGCCGCCCGACCGGTGCCGACCATGATCGAGGTCGGGGTCGCCAGTCCCATGGCGCACGGGCAGGCGATGATCAGCACCGCGATGGCGTTGACGAGGGCGAATCCCAGGGCCGGGCTCGGGCCAAGGACGAGCCATGCGAGGAAGGTGAGCGCGGACGCCGCCATCACGGCGGGGACGAACCAGGCGGTGATTCGATCCACTAGGCCCTGGATCGGCAGCTTGGCGCCCTGCGCCGCCTCGACCATGGCGACGATCCGCGCCAGGGCCGTCTCGGCGCCGACGGCGCCGACGGCGAGGTCGATGCTGCCGGTGGTGTTGAGGGTTCCGCCAATGACCGTGGCGCCGGTGCCCTTGGACACCGGTACGGCCTCGCCCGTCACCATGCTCTCGTCGACGTAGGTCGTCCCCGCGACGACGGTGCCGTCCGCGGCGACGCGCTCGCCGGGCCGCACGCGGACCACGTCGCCGAGCCGCAGCTCCGCCTGAGCCACGGACACTTCCGCGCCGTTCCGGATCACGCGGGCGGTGGCCGGCGCCAATCCGACGAGGCGCGCGATGGCGGCGCCCGTGCGGCCCTTGGCCCGCGCCTCCAGGGTGCGGCCGAGCAGGATGAGGGTGACGATGAGGACCGCTGCCTCGAAATAGAGATGCGCGGTACCGGGCGGCAGCCGGTCCGGCGCGAAGACCGAGACCAGGGAGTACAGGTAGGCGGCCCCCGCCCCGAGGGCGACGAGGGCGTTCATGTCGGGGCGGCCGCGCGCGAGGGCCGGGATGCCGTGGCCGAAGAACCGGCGACCGGGACCGGCCAGGACCAGGGTCGCCAGGGCGGCCTGGACCCAGGCGAACCCGGCTCCGCCGACGACGCCAGCGAGGCCGGGGACGAGGTGGCCGCCCATGTCGATCACCACGATGGGGGCCGACAGGACGGACGCGGCGACGAGGTCGCGCCGCACGGTGACGCTCTCCGCCGCCCAGCGCTCGCCGCGTTCGGGGGCGGCACCGCCGGACACCGGCGCAGGCTCGTAGCCGGCCCGGCGCACGGCCTCCGCCAAGTTCTCGAAGGCGACCGCCCCCTCGGCGTGACGCACGGTGGCCCGGCCGGTCGCGAGGTTGACGGAGGCCGCGGTCACGCCCGGGACACTGGCCAGGGCCCGCTCCGCCCGGCCGACGCAGGACGCGCAGGACAGGCCGCCGACCTCGACCACCGTCGTCGCCTCGGGGACGGCGTAGCCGGCTCGGACGATGGCGGCCACGGCCGCATCGGCGTCGGCTCCGGCGAGGTGCAGGCTCGCCCGGCCGGTGGCGAGGTTGACGGCGACCTCCGAGGCGCCCGGCAGGGCCGCCAGGGCACGCTCGACCCGGCCGACGCAGGACGCGCAGGACAGGCCGGTGACGGGCAGGTCGAGGCGGCGGGAGGGGGAAGCGGGAGACGGTGTCATTCCCCCGATGTGGGGCTTCCCACGGTGGGAAGGTCAAGGGCCGCCACGGGTTCGACAGGCCAGCCCCGCGCCGTGCGCGGTTCTCCGCGATGCGTCGTGGGGTTGCTAACCCGCCTCGGAACCGGACGCCGTTCCGGCCTCGGCGACGAATTCGGGAAAGAACGCCCGCACGGTGGTGCCGGCGCCCGGCGCGCTCTCGATGACGAGGCGGCCGCGATGGCGGTTGACGATGTGCTTGACGATGGCGAGGCCGAGGCCCGTGCCGCCCTGATCCCGGCTCGAGGCGACGTCGACGCGGTAGAACCGCTCCGTCAGGCGGGGAATGTGCTCGGGCGCGATGCCGGGGCCCTCGTCGCGCACGGACAGCACGATGCGGGCGCGCCGCGGCGGCATCTCGTCCCGCTCGACGGAGACCACGACCCGACCGCCGCTGGCGCCGTACTTCACCGCGTTCTCGACGAGGTTCTCGACCACGCGCAGGAGTTCGTCGCGCTCGCCCGGCAGGCGGTGGACGCCTTCCGCCTCCAGGGTCAGTTCGACGCCGCGCTCGCGGGCCAGGGGCTCCTGGGTGTTCACCATCTGGCGGGCGATGCCGGCGAGATCCACGGGCTTCGTCGGGGCCACGTGCTCGCGCAGTTCGATGCGGGACAGGGACAGGAGATCGTCGATGAGGCGCGTCATGCGATGCGCCTGAGTCTTCATGATGGCCAGGAAGCGCTCGCGCGCCGGCGCGTCGTTGCGGGCCGGCCCCTGCAGGGTCTCGATGAACCCGAGGAGGGACGCGAGCGGCGTGCGCAGCTCGTGGCTGGCATTGGCGACGAAATCGACCCGCATGGCCTCGAGGCGCCGGGCGGAGGTGAGGTCGCGCAGGAACAGGACGACGTTGGGCTGTCCGCCCGCCGGACCGTCCGGCATGGGCAGGGCGCCGATCTGCACCTCGAAGGCGCGCTCCGTCGGCACGCGGGTGGTGTAGAGGGTCTTCAGGGGGGCGCCCGTGCGCAGCACCTCCTCGATTCCGTCGAGGACGTCGGGCGCGCGCAGGGCGAACGAGAGCGGGTGGCGCAGCTTCAGGGCCGGTAGGAGGGCGCGCGCGGCCGGGTTGACCTCGATGACCACGGCGCGGCGGTCGACCAGGATCACGGGATCGGGAATGTTGGCCAGCAGCGCCTCGGCGACGGAGTGCCGGGTCCGGGCCGCCGCCTCCGGCGTCACCTGGATGCGCGTCCGGAACAGGCTGCCGACGAGGCCGCCGACGACGAGGGCGACGACCGACGCCGCGATCCACGGCGCGTCGAGGGCGCCGCGTGCCCAGGCGACCAGGCCGAAGGTGACGCTCGCGCACGCGGCGGCGGTCCAGGCGGATCGACGCGCACCTCGTGCCATACTGCTCCCCAGCGCCATCCTTCCGGCGGCGTTACGTCCCTTCGGCCCGGCGCCGGGCGCGCCTGAGGACCTCGTAACCGCCCAACATCAACAGGGCGATGACGAACGGCACGAGATAGTAGCAGACCCGGAACAGCAGCAGGGAGCCCAGCACCTGATCGCGGGGCAGGCTGGAGAGGGCCAGCAGGATCGTCGCCTCGAACACCCCGAGGCCGCCCGGCGCGTTCGAGGCGATGCCGAGCATGGCCGCCAGCACGTAGATCGCCACGAAGGTGGTGAAGCCGATGGAGGTCCCGGCCGGAAGCAGGACGTAGAGGGTGGCGGCGGCGGCGCATACGTCGCCGATGCCCACCACCATCTGGCTGAGGGACACGGAAGCGCCCGGCAGTTCGAGGCGCCAGCCCTTCACGCGCACGCTGCGGCGCTTGAGCGAGACCCAGGCGAGGTAGGCGACCACGGAGAGAAGTGCGGCGAGGCCGACGCCCTGGTTGAGGCGGATGCTGGTGAAGGTGAGCCCGGCGAGCTGCCCGGCCTCGGCGATGAGGCTCAACCCCAGCACCACCCCCATGCCGAGCCAGAAGGTGAAGCCCGCAATCACCGTGAGGGCCGCGATCTTGGCCGCACTCAGGCCCCGGCCGGAATAGATCCAGTAGCGGATGGTGCCCGCCGTCAGAAGGGGGAAGCCGAGGGTGAAGCTCACGGCGTAGCTCGTGAACGAGGCAAGTGCCGTGGTCCGGTACGGCACCGTGATCTGGAGCTGGCGCAGCGCGAGGGCGTCGTAGCAGGTGAGGAACAGGTAGCTGACGGCCACGAACAGGAAGGCGAGGCCGAGCTGTCCTGGCGTCGCCGCCGTGAAGGCGGCGTGGAGTTCGGCCCAGGTGACGGTCTCGACGAGCCGCCACAGGACGAAGACGGAGACGGCGAAGATCACGATGCTGGCGATGGTGCCGATCCAGGCGTAGCGACCCTTCATCGAGCGCTTCGGCTTGGGATCGGCCACGGGCTCGCCCGGCGCGACGGTCGGCGCATCGGCGTCGATCGCCTCGGCCCGGCCGAGGTCCTTGTGCTGTCCCGCAAAGTTCATCGTGTCGGCGTCCGCCTCCGCCGGGCGGCCCCGCTCGACCTCGACGGCGGCATGGGTGTCCCGGGCTTGTGCCGGACCGCGGCCCGTCGCCCGCATTTAGGGGCATCGGCCGGCAATTGCCAGCGACGGGCCGATCTTGCCCGTGGGCCGGGCGGGGTGTCGAGGTATCGTCAGGCGAGGAATGTGGCCGCCTGAGTGAAGCCGTCGCGTATGCGCATCGCGACGTTCGGCGATGTGCAGACGTAGGTCGGGCTCGGATGCGGCACCGCGATCGCCGGCACGCCGGGGCGCAGGGTCGCGAGGGCGGGGCGGCTCAGGCCGGCGACGCGGCCGGCGAGAACCACGACGGCGAGGCGCGGCAGGCAGGCGATCAAAGGTTCGAGATAAGGGGCCGCGGCGGCAACCTCGGAACGGCGGGGGGCGCGGTTGAGGGCATCGGGCGCGTGGATCACCCACGGGACGGCGTTCCAGATCAGGGTGTCGGCCCGCGCGATCCCGGCCTCGGACAAGAACCGGAACAGGTTGGCGGCCGTGCCCGTGGGGTTGTCGCGCGAGACGAAACCGCTGCCCCGGGGGCCCGGCGTCTCCAGCAGCAGCAGGAGCCGTGCGTCGGCGCCGCCATCCAGGGGATCGGGCTCGGGCACGGCCGCGTCGCGCTCGGCCGCGATGCGGCGGGCCAGGGCGCGGATCGGCGCCAGATGCGCGCCCGCCAGGAGCGCGCGGCGCGCGGCGAGGCGGGCGGGGTCGCCGAGGCTTTTTGGCCTATCCGGCATCGCCGAGGAGGCGCGCGAGACCGGGCGGCAGGGCGCCGGCGCGGCGGAAGCGCTCGACGCCGCCCTCCCGCGCCAGCTGCGCGGCGAGGTTGTCGGCCCCACCGAACTGGAAGCCGATCTGGCTCGCATAGGCCGCACAGGCCGCACGCTTGGCGGCCTGTGCCTCGGCGTCGAAGACGACGGCGAGCGTGGGAAGCGCGCTGAACCCGTCGCGCAGGGGCTCGCGCGGCGTGACGTCCCGAACCGTGTAGGGGAAGTCGCGCCACCACAGGACAGGCGTGTCGGGCGCGAGGTCCCGCAAGGCGCGCACGGCCTGGATGTGATCGACATGGCCGCCGACGGCCTGAGGCGCGAGGATCAGGTCGGGTGCCGTCTCGGCGATGAGGTCGGCCAGGGCCCGCGTCAGATCGGGAACGATGCCGTCGTCGGACCTGACCTCGGCGAAGAGTTCAGGTGCGCTGGCATAGCCCCGGTGGGGTGCCTCGCGGAACGGCAGGTGCCGCGGCGGACCGATGCCGAGGGCCTGGGCGGCGTCCCTGTCCTCGTCCCGGCGCAGGGCCATGTAATCGACCTCCGGTCCGAGGCCCTTGTCGGTCTGGCAGGCCAGGGCGAAGCCGGTCGGATCGGACACCGAGCCGGTGAACAGCGTCGCCATGGTGACGCGCCAGCCCGCCCGCGCCAGGAGGGCGAGGGTGCCGCCGCAGGAAAAGGCGGCGTCGTCGAGGTGCGGCGAGAGGGCGAGGGCGGCCGGCATCAGAGCAAATGCGGCTCGGCGCGGAAACGGCAGGTCGGATCGTGCGGCAGATCGCCAGAAAATTCCGTCGCCGGCTTTGAATCCGCCACGGCCGCATAGACCTCCATGATCTGGCGTCCCACGGCCCCCCAGGAATAGACCCGACGGCATTCCTCGAGGCCGTCGCGGGCGAGGCGGGCGCGCAAGCCGTCGTCCTCGATCACGCGGGTCAGGGCCTGCGCCAGGGCCGGCACGTCGCCGGGCTGAACCATGAGGCCGTTCTCGCCGTCGCGCAGGCAATCGGAGACGCCGACCGAATGGGTCGAGACCACGGCGAGACCCGCCGCCATGGCCTCCAGGATGGTGTTGGAGAACCCCTCGGCGTAGGTCGGCGACACGAACACGTCGGCCTGGCGGTACAGGTCCGGCACGGTGTCGTAATCGGCGTAGCCGGTGAAGCGGATCTCGGCCTCCGAAAAGTTCAGTTCGGCGGCGCGGGCCTTGGACGAGTCGACGTCCGGACCGATCCCCGAAATGACGGCTTCGAACGGCACGCCCCCCGCGCGCATGAGCCCGAGGGCGTCGATGAAATCGAGCACACCTTTCCGGCGGTCGACGCGGCCGTGGTAGAACAGGCGCACGGGGCCGGCATGGTCGCCGGGTCCCGGCGTGAAGCGGCCGGTGTCGACGGCGCCCGGCACGATGGTGAAGCGGTCCGGGTCGGAGCCGAGGCGATCGCAGACCTCGCCTACAAAAGACGCGCCGCCGATGAGGAGGGCGTTGGCATGGGCCAGAACCTCGCACATGGCGACGCGGTGGGTCTCGCAGCACGAGCCGACCCAGTGGCCGTCCCCGCCCTGGATCGACACCACCGTCGGCACGCCGATCTCCTTGGCCACCAGCAGCGTCGCCCAGCCGGTCGGGTAACCGTACTGCGCGTGCAGGATGTCGAAGGGTTGCCTCGCGTGCTCGGCCCGGATGGTCGCCACCATGGTGTCGATGTCGCGCTCGAAATCACCGTCCGTCTGCTCGCCGATCTGTTCGAGGCCGATGACACGGACGCCGGGCACGGCCGGGGGCGGCCCGCCGCCGTAGACGCGGGTGCCGAAGGCGTCGCCGCGATACTGGCTGATCATCGTGACGTCGTGGCCGGCGCCGACGAGTTCGCGCAGGAGGTTCTGAGCGTAGACGCTCATGCCCGAGATGGCCGGGAAGTAGCGCCGGCTGACGAAGCAGATTCTCAATGCACCGGCTCCGCCTTGTGCTTGCGGCAATCGCGAAGGAATTGGAGGGAGGCCGGGACCATCACGTCGGCCCTGTGGCTCTCGCGGGAGAGTTCGACGCAGACGAGTTTCTGGAAGCCGACGGCGTCCAGGGCATCGAGGACGCCCGGCATGTCCATGTCGCCCTCGCCGAAGGGCAGGTGGACGTGCTCGCCGCGCTTCATGTCCTCGATGGCCACCGTGCCGATGCGGTCCTTGAACTCGGCCACCGCCACGGCCGGATCGCGCTCGCCGGTGACGAGGCAGTGGCCGGTGTCGAGGGCGAGGTGCAATCCGTCGACGGACAGGGCGGCGAAGTCGTCGAGGGTCTCGATCAGCATGCCGGGTTCGGGCTCCAGGCACGGCACCACGCCCTTGGCGCGGGCGTACTCGGTCACCGCGACGAGGCCCTCGTTCAGCCAGTGCCGGGCTTCCGCATGGTCGATGCCGGGCTTCGGCACGCCGGCCCAGAACGAGACCGCCTCGGCGTGGAGGATGTCCCCGATCTCGATGGCGCGCTTCAGGAAACCGACGCGGCGGGCACGGCCGGCGGCATCGCTGCTCACCAGGGTCGGCTCGTGCTTGGCCTTCGGGTCGAGGAGGAAGCGGGCGCCGGTCTCGATCACCACGCCGAGGCCGAGGCGCTGGAGCCGGCTCGACAGGGCCTGCGCGTCCTGCACCCAATGCTCGGCGAAGGGGTCGAGGTGGTGGATGTCGAGGGTGAGGGCGACGCCCTGGTAGCCGGCCTCGGCGATGAGATCGACGGCGTCGGCAAGGCGATGGTTGGCGGTGCCGTTGGTGTTGTAGGCAAAGCGCAGGCTCATTCGCCCGTCCCCTGCTGGGCCAAGCGGAACGGCGCGTGGTGCGATTCCGGTTCGCGATAGAGGGGGTAGTGCGACCCGACGATCCGGTCGGCCAGCGCCGTGTCGAACAGGGGCTGCCCGCCGAAGCGCTCCAGGGCCTCGAGGGTCAGGCGCACGGGCCGCAGGGTCTCGCTCGCGTCTCCGAACCGGATCAGCGGATGGTCGCGTTCGATGAGCTTTTGCGTGTTGCGCTCGCCGATGCGGTGGTAGCTCATGGTCTCGACCTCGAGGCCCGGCACGATGGCCTTGACCACGCCGACCGAGCCGCCGGGCGGGGCGCAATCGACGTAGAGGACATCGAAGCCCGCGTCTTCCAGGCGGTCGCGGGCGATGCGGCCGCGGGCATGCCCGTCGGGGGCGGCCGTCGTCGGCAGATCCGAAAACTTCTTGGTGCCGCGCTCGGAATAGACCGTGTCGCGCAGGGTCGCGGCCAGATCCTCGGGCGGCAGGACGATCCATTCGAGCATGGCCTTCAGGGCCCGGCTCTCTTCGAGGTCGAGGCTCGGCAGGGCCTTGTCGATGAAGGCCTGGACGTAGCCCGGCGGGGTGACGCGCTCGGCGAAGGACAGGGGGCCATGGCCGAAGGCCTTGCGCACGCGCGCCGCCTGGAACTCGAGCAGCGCCTTGCGCAGGGCGCGCTCGCGGTCCGGGTCGCAGGCCTCGCCGCAGGCCGACAGGGCGATGGGCACGGGTGCCTCGGCGAGGTTGGTGTCGTGGCCGACCACGTAGATGTTGGTGAGGCCGAACTGGTCGGTGGCGAATTTCGGCAGGGCCTTGATGCCGAGGGCCTCCAGACGGTCGAGCATGCCCCGGGTCTCGGGACCGAGCCCCTCCGACAGGTCGAGCATCACACCCTGGTCGAGGGCCCGGAACAGCAGGCCGTTGCCGTCGCGCTGCAGGAGTTCGAGGAGGCCGTGACCGAGGGCGAACGCGGTGTCGGGTCCGGCACCGAGGCCGTTGGTGATGAGGTTGGTGAAGGGCTTGTAGCCCTCCGACAGCTCGAAATAGTCCGTCGCGGCGATGTCGAGGGGCATCAGCACGGTCTCGCCCGTGCGGGCGCGGCTGGCGGGGGTCCATTCGAGCACCGAGCCCCGGCCGATGGGGCTGCCGGCCGGCAGGCACAGGGTGAGCGGATCGGCGACGGAGCCGGCGCCGAACACCTTCACCAGGTCGTCGTAGCTGCCGCGCTCCTTCTTGCGGGGCATGACGGCCAGCGACGGCATCAGATTTTCGGCGATCTCCGCCACGGCGCCGATCAGGGCTTCGTCGTCCGTGGCACCGTAGCCGATGCCGCTCGGCATGGCACCGATGAAGAACGGGTCGTCGAGGAACAGGGACACGAACCAGACCGGGATGCCGGTGCGATCGAGGGGCGCCAGGGGAAACCCGACGATCCGCCCCTCCGGCAGGATGTCGAGATAGGCGCGCACGGGTTCGGGCAGCGACGCGGGCAAGCCCTCGATCCGGCGCCTGGCACCGTAGGTGTAGGCGCGCGGAGCCTTCACGCGCGGATTGCGGGCTCTGGCGTCCTGATCGTGTTCGCTCACGTGATGATCCGTTCTCAGGCCAGGGCGTCGTAGGCGCGCGCCAGAAGCCGCATGGTGTGCAGGTCGCGGGTCGCGCTGTAGGCCTCCCGCTCCGCGGGACGCCGCAGGGCGGAGCCGAAGGCCCGCACCTGTTCGAGGAAGGGCGAGGCCGCGCCGTCGAAGGCGACACCCTCGGACAGGCCGGTTGACCCGTCGATGAACGTGAGGCTGCCGCCCGCCACCTGCCCCATGGTGTCGATGGCCGTGAGTTGCCCCCCGGTCCCCGTCACTTCCAAGCGCCGGCGCGGCAGGGCATCGGGGCAATTGTAGGCCACGTGCAGGTTGGCCAGCACGCCGGATTCCGTGCGGCCGATGAGGAGCGCGCCGTCGTCGACGGCGTAATCCTGCGCCCGGGCCTGGGTGAGGGCCGCGAGGTCGACGATGGACTCGCCGACGAGGAAATCCACGAGATCGAGGCCGTGGGGCGCGAGATCCATCAGGGCGCCGCCGCCGGCCTTCTTCGGATCGATGCGCCAGTTGTCCTGGCCCACCACCGAGGTCCAGGCCCGCGGCAGCCAGCAGGCATAGACGATCCGCACGGTGGTGACGGTACCGAGCCGGTCTTGCGCGATCCAATCGCGCATCGCCCGATGGGCGGGGTGATGGCGCTGATCGAAGGCGGTGCCGTAGAACGTGCCCTGTGCGCCGACCGCCGCCGCCATGGCTTCGGCATCACTGAGGCTCGCCGCCATCGGCTTCTCGCACAGGATCGCCTTGCCGGACCCCGCCAGGGCCTCGATGGCCTCGCGGTGGAGATGGTTCGGGGTGGCGACGTAGACCGCCTCGACCTCCCGATCGGCCACCAGATCGGCGAGATCGGCGTAGGCGCGGGCTCCCAGCGCTTCGGCGGCCGCCCGCGACTCCGCGCCCGGATCGACCACGGCGACGAGGCGGTGGCCGGCCGCGCGGATGCCCGGCGCCATGTAGTCGCGTGCCACCCAGCCGAAGCCGACGATGCCCCAGGCGACGGAATCCATCACCAGCGCTCCGGCAGATCGACGTATTCGCGGGTTCGAATGCGGTCCGCTTCAGGCGTGTCGAGGCCGCCGCGCCAGTCGAGGGTTTCGGGTCCGTCGGAGTGCATTGGATAGGTCGCGCGACCGGAATACTCGGCTTCGTAGCGCTCGGACGGCCACGCGATGACGTAGCCGCCGGCGGGATCGGGCACGTAGAGAGGGTTGAGGCGCAACGATGCGCCCACGCGCGGCAGGGTGATGCCATCGACGATGGCCCGCGGCGCCGGGCGCATGCCGGGACCGGCGACGACGGAGAAGGCTTCGACCTCGGTGAGTTCGCTGGGTGCGCGCGGTGACGGCGCCCGTGCCTCGACGAGGGCGCGGGTGAGGTCGGCGTCGTCGTAGACGAGGCCGTCGGGAAACAGCTCCTCGATCTCGCCCGCCGAGACGGCCCGGCCGGCGGAAAAGCCCGGCCTCCCGCTGTTGTGGATGTGGCTCAGCACGAGCCAACCGTCGTCGCCGGCATTCTGGCGCAGGTTGTCGAGCACCTCGGCCTTGCCGTCGAGGAAATAGAAGGCGTCGTTGCAGACCACGAGATCGACGGGTGCACCGGGAATCGGCCAGTGGGGCGAACCGGCGTCGAAGCAGATGAGCTGGACGTCCGCCCCCACCACCCAGTGCCGGGCGACCCAGAGCTTGGCGAAGACCACATCGGCGCCGGAGACCTTGAGGCCCCGCATGGAGAAATCGCGCAGGTAGTGGCCGATGCCGCAGGCGAACTCGAACACGCAGACGGGGTCGTTCCAGTGCGCCTCCAGGAGGGCGAGACCGGCGAGGTAGGTCGGATCGCTCCAACGATGGACGAAATAATCGCCGACGCGCCCCCAGCCGAGGAGGCGCACGGCATCGCGCAGGCTGAACTTGGCCCGCTCACGCACGAGTTCGTGCAGGTCGAGGGTATCGGCCGGCGGACCGGTCCACCAATCGTCCTGATCGGCGAGCAAGCCTTCCAGGGCGAGGCCCGCCTCGCCCGCATCAAGGAGCTTGAGGGTCCGCGTGACGAGCTCGGCGCGGTTCGTCCGAAGATAGGGAATGCCGTCGATGACGGGCCAGCGGGCCCCCGTCCCCGCTTCGCGCAGGGAATGGGGCGTGTCGGCCTTCAAGGGCTCGCCGGTCTCGGGCGAGTGGAGTGCGAAGGGAATCATGGCACCGTGTCCGCGTGATCGAACCTGTGGATCACGGGATATGCATGTCCGTCAGGACACGATCATGAAACCCCTTCACCGGGCCGGCATGGACGAGTTCCATGTCGTCGAGGACGATCGCCATGGTCAGGCCGGCCGCACGCAGGTGCTGGGCGATCTGGAGGACACGGTCGATGCAATCGGCGGCATGGAAGGCTCGGCCCTCCGCCGTCGCATCGTCGGGCAGGACGGCGCGGGCGCGCTGGACGGTCTCGCGCAGGGGCGGATCGAGTTCATCGAGCGCCCACTGATTGGTGCGGGCCATGATCGGCCCGAGATGGTCGCCAAGCAGCATTTCGCCGGTGAAGCCGGCATCGGGCATCGCGGCGTTGTGGAAATGGTGGCTCATGGCGGCCAGGAACACCAGGGTCGGGTCGGCCCGGTAGAATGGGCTCAGGACGACGCCGTACACCGCCACCATCAGGCAATGCTCGGCGTGATTCTCTGGCGGCTCCAGCAGGATGCGGGGCTTGCCCGGACAGGTGACCCCGGCGCGGGGCTGATGCGCCAGGGCGGAGACGAAGGCCGGAAGCGATCCCGGCAGAGCGCTGCTGGTCCCGTGCAGGCGCGCCCGCAACCGGTCGCGCAGGGCCGGATCGACGGCATCGGTGACGGCATCGAATCCGGCGACAAGTACGTCGGACGCCGCCTGGTGTTCGAGTCCGGCGGCGGCGAGGAACGCCGCGTCGAGGTCGCAGAGCCGCGCGGCGGCGAGCGCCTTGGCGGTGATGTCGAGGGCGACATCCTCCGCCGCCGCGCCGCCCGTGAGGGCACCCCAGCCCTGCGCGAACAGGCGCTCGGCGATGGAGCCGAGACGCCCGGCCGAATGGACCCGCTTCAGGTCGTTGAGTTCGACCAGGAGCGGGCGCAGGGCGAGGGGGGCGGCCGCGCCGCCCTCCGAGGAAGCCGACATCAGTTCACGCCGAGCCAGTCGAGGAGCATGGTCTGCTGCTTGCCGAAATCGTGCTCGGGGCCGCGACCGTTCTTGACCATGGGTGCCTTGAAGAACGACGAGAGCTGCTCCTGCACGCCACCGTCGCCGCGCGTCTTGGCGAGATCGAGGACGCGGGCGATCTCGATGACGAGGGGGGCCGCCAGGATCGAGTCCTTGCAGAGGAAGTTGACCTTGATCTGCATGCGCTGACCGAGGAAGCCGGTGACGTCGATGTTGTCCCAGGCTTCCTTGTCGTCGCCGCGCGGGCGGTAATAGTGGATGTGGACCAGGTGGTCCTCGACGGGATAGCCGAGGATCGAATCCAGCACCGTGCCCTTGGTGTTGAGCTTGGACTGGAGCGAGTCCTTGTCGTTGAGGGCGAGGCCGTCGCGGTTGCCGAGGATGTTCGTCGAGAACCAGCCGTCGACGTGGAGGGCGCGGGCCTTGAGGGCGGGGGCCAGCACCGTCTTCATCATGGTCTGGCCGGTCTTGCCGTCCTTCCCGGCGACCGGGACGTTGAGGTCCTTGGCCATCTCCAGCAGCGCCGGCACGTCGGCGGCGACGCTCGGGGTGAAGTTGGCGTAGGGCACGCCGCTCTTGATGGCCGCGTAGGCGTAGAGCATCGCCGGGCTGATGGACTCGTCGCTGGAATCGAGGCCCTTCTCGAAGGCTTCCGGCGAGTTCAGGGTCGCGGCCGTGAGATCGGGCCAGCGCTCCGTCGAGGCGAGGTTGATCACCACCACATCGTCGAGATTGCTCTCGGCCTTGAACCGCCGCAGATCGTTGGCGATGACCGAGACCGCCTCGCGGTGATCGGCCGCCACGATGCGGTTCACGCCTTCGATGTTCTTGCAGAACTTGGCGCTGCCCACCGCCGGCCACGGCTTGATGCCCTTGAGCACCTGAGCGCCGTTCTCGATGTCCTGCGCCGTGAGCACGCCGTGCCCCGTCGCCGCGGAGGCGAGGTCGTCGTCGTTCAGATCCCAACCGGCGAAGACAAGATCCTTGTAATCGGCCAGGCCGGCGACGGAAAGACCGGCGAGGGGCAACCCGTCGAGGCGGTTCGATCCGGATTTGATCATCTCGATGCCTGCGATGGCGGTGGTGGCGACGGCGCCACCCATGCCAACGAACGCAACGCCGACTCGGCGACCGGTCTGCATGCTCATTGGAAAAAGGCTTCCTTCATTGGGTCCACGGGGATCGTCGCTCCACACATCGGAGCATTCCCTCGGGCCTTAGCTAACTGGACCGCTCGCGCGTCATTCCAAGTCCAGCGGGAGACGCTTTTTTGACGCGGTTCATCTGAACGGACGCCGAACGTTTCGTTAAAACTTCGTGAAAACAGAGCCTTAACCGTCCGTTAAGCGTGCCACGGTTGAATCACGGCGCTGTCCCATTCTGGTCACAGCCGGCGGCGAGACATCGCCGCGCTGAACACATCGAAGCCGCGCCCACGAAGGCAGCGGCACGAACAAGGATCAAGGATGGGGGTTTTCCCGGAGCCGGCGCCCCGCGCCGACGACGTGAGCCGTCTCGTGCCCAACGAGACCTTCAACGCAGATTCCTCCGTGGCCTGGCTGCCACGGACCGAGCGCCGCGCGCGCCGGACCCTCGCCAAAGCTGGACGCAGAGCCCTCGTCACCCTCGTGACCGGGCTCGCCCTCGGAGCGGCCCTGCCGCAGAACGCCCTGGCACCCGCCGCAGCCGCGCATGCCCGGATCGACGAGCGGGCCCTCAGCGCGCAGGCGCAAGCCCTGGCGCACACCGTGCAATCTCAGAACGCCGGCGAATGGACCGGGGTTCCCATCGTTGAGCAGGAACCTGCGACTGCGGTCCTGATCGCCGAGGATCTCGCGGGGCTCGCCCCGATCCGCGATGCCGCCGGAACCGAACGCCTGCGTTTCGGCGCCATGGAAGTCCCCCGCGAGATCGTGGACACCATCCTGCGCGCCTCCAGCGAGACCGGCGTCGATCCGGTCTACATGATGGCGCTCGCCGACAAGGAATCGAGCTTCTCCACCACGGTGAAGGCCGCCACATCCTCCGCCGAGGGCCTGTTCCAGTTCCTATCGGGCACCTGGCTCGAACTGATCCGGACCTACGGCGCCCGCCATGGTCTCGAGGGCGAGGCCGCCGCCGTCACCGGACGCGGCGGCGCCATCACCATCGCGGACGACGCCCTGCGCACCCGTGTCCTGCGCCTGCGCCAGGACCCCTACACCGCCGCCCTGATGGCGGGTGAACTCATCAAGCGCGACCGCGGCCGGATCGAGCAGCGCATCGGCCGCGATCTCACCACGGCCGAGCTCTACTTCGCGCATTTCCTCGGCACGGCGAGCGCCGGACGCTTCCTCGCCCTCAACGCGGAGAAGCCCGGCCAGGTGGCCAAGCAGGTGTTCAAGGCGGCCGCGCGGGCCAATCGCAGTCTGTTCACCGAGAAAGCCGGCAAGGGCCGGCGCAGTCTCACGGTGGCCGAGGTCCGCGAAAAGATCGGTGGCATGATCGACCGCCGCCTCGACCGGTACGAGGGCGTGGCGGCGCTGGCCGCCCCCGAGGTCAAGGTCGAGCTCCCGACCCTGGAGGCCGAGGCCGGAGAAGCGGCGCCCATCCATCGCGTCCGGGTGACCGAGGCGACGGCGGCCGACTGAATCGCGGGAGCGTAGCCGCCCGGGAAAAATTCAGTCTAGAACCGGGACACGCGACGGCCCCGCCCCCGTGGGTGCCGACGACCGTCGAGTGACCCCATGAGCTCCGTCGATCCCGAACGTCCGCATCCCGATGGGACTTCGCCGCAGGACGCCCCCGGCAAGTTTACGTCTGGCAAGGGTGCGTCCGCCGAGAACGAGGCCGCCCAGGCCCGTGCCGCGGCCCGCGAAGCGGCGGCGGCGGCCCGCACCCTCGGGCGACAGCTCGGTGTCCTCTTGGGGAGTGCGGCCCGCACGGGCGGACGTGGCGCCGCCGGTGCCGCGCGCGCCTCGGGCCAAGCCTTCACCCGCCTGGCCGGCCGCCTGAGATCCGCCCGGCGACCCGGTGCGGGTACCGCGGCGGTGTCCGCCGACACGGCCCCAGCTCCCTCGACGGCCGCCGCCGTCCCGCGCGCGGGTCGGGCCGGACGCCTGAGTCGGCGGCCGATCCTCCTGGCCGTCCTCGCGCTCGTCGCCCTGCCCGTAACCCTGCTCGCGGGCCTCGTCCTCTACAGCTTCGTCACCCTTCCGCCGCTGGGCGGAGTGGTGCCGGAGGCGGGCCAGCGGGCCCTCACCGTGGAGGCCGATGACGGCCAGGTCTTCGCCACCCGCGGCGCGTTCCAGGGCCAGAAGCTCGTCGCGGCCGACCTCCCGCCGCACATGGCGCAGGCCATCATCGCCATCGAGGACCGGCGCTTCCGGTCCCATTGGGGCGTCGATCCGCGCGGGCTCCTGCGGGCGATGTGGCGCAATACGTCGGGGGGCGGCGTGCGCGAGGGCGGCTCGACCATCACGCAGCAATATGTCCGCCTCACCTCCCTGACGCAGGAGAAGACCCTGCGGCGCAAGATTCAGGAAGCGTTCCTGGCGCTGCGCGTCGAGGCGACCATGTCGAAGGACGACATCCTGCTCGGCTACCTCAACACCGCCTATTTCGGAGCCGGCGCCTACGGCCTCGACGCCGCCGCCCGGCGCTACTTCGGCAAGGGCGCCAAGGCCCTGACATTGCCGGAAGCCGCGATGCTGGCCGGCCTCGTGCGCGCGCCCTCCCAGCTCGCCCCCACCCGCAATTTCGGCGGCGCCAAGGAGCGGGCCGACGTGGTGCTCCAGACCATGGTGGAGACGGCAGCCATCACGGCGGCCGAGGCCGACAAGGCCCGCGCCCAGACCATCACCCTGCGCACGCCGCCCGAGACCCCGCCGGGCACGAACTACTTCCTCGACATGGTCTCGGGCGAGGCCAAGCGCCTGGCCGACACCACCGGAGACGTCACGGTTCGCACCACCCTGAACCTCGACCTCCAAAGTCTGGCCGAGGGCGTCGTCGCCCGGCGGATGGACGCGGAAGGGGCCAAGAAGAAGGCCTCCCAGGCGGCCATGGTGGTGATGAACAAGGAGGGCGCCGTCCTCGCCATGGTGGGCGGACGCGACTACGAGGACAGCCAGTTCAACCGCGCCACCCAGGCCAAGCGCCAGGCCGGTTCCCTGTTCAAGCTTTTCGTGTATCTCACGGCCTACGAGAACGGGTTCTCGACCGAGACCGTACTGGTGGATCGCCCCGTGCAGATCGGGGACTGGGAGCCGCAGAACTCCACCGGGCGGTTCAAGGGCGCCATGCCCCTGCGCTCGGCCTTCGCCCAGTCGGTGAACACCGTGGCGGCGCAGCTCGCCGACGAGATCGGCATTCCGGCCGTCATCGCCACGGCCCGTCGCCTCGGCGTCGCCTCCGAGCTGCCCAACGTGCCGAGTCTCGCCCTCGGTTCGGCCGAGGTGACCCTGCTGGAGATGACCCGCGCCTATGCGGGCGTCCTGGCCGGGG
Organism: Methylobacterium sp. WL69; assembly: GCF_008039485.1. Classification (NCBI taxonomy): domain Bacteria; kingdom Pseudomonadati; phylum Pseudomonadota; class Alphaproteobacteria; order Hyphomicrobiales; family Methylobacteriaceae; genus Methylobacterium; species Methylobacterium sp. WL69. Next base: position 24,545 of record NZ_VRUZ01000032.1, read on the forward strand.
CCGTCCCCGTCGACGCCCACAGCGTCCATGCCATCCGGGGCGGCGCGCCGCAGCCGCTCTATCTGCGCCCCGAAACCCGCTCCGGCACGGCCCTGCCGACGGAGGCGCGGGCGATGATGCTCGATTCCCTCCAGGCCGTGGTCGATGGCGGCACCGGGAAGGGCGCGCGGGTGTCGGGGATGCCGGTGGGCGGCAAGACCGGCACGACGCAGGATTATCGCGATGCCTGGTTCGTCGGGATGACGCCGGACCTCGTCGTGGGCGTGTGGGTCGGCAACGACGACAATTCGTCCATGAACCGGGTCGGGGGCGGCGACATCCCGGCCGCCCTGTTCCGGGACTTCGTGCAGCGCGCCGCCGCGCAGATGGCGCGCGGCCGCAAACGCCCCTCCGCCGCCCGGGCCGAGCCGGCTCCGGCCCGGGACGTGGCGCCCGCCGCCGCGGGAGCGGCCATCCGCGGCGTGCCCGAGGTTGTCGATACCGGAACCCTCGCCTTCCGGGGTCGCACGGTGCGGCTCCTCGGCGTCGACGGCGAGGGCGGGGCGCTGGCCCGGCAGCTCGCCCGGTACCTGCGCCGCCGCGAGGTCGCCTGCACGGCCGCGGCGGGCGCCGAGGCCGGCCCCCTGCGCTGCCAGATCGACGGCGACGATCTGGCCTCCCTCATCCTCGCGGCGGGCGGCGCCCGGGCGTCGGAGGATGCCCCGGCCGATCTGCTGGCCGCCGAGGAGCAGGCCCGCTCCGAACGCGCCGGGTTGTGGCGGCGGGAGCGCTGAGGCGGCGGAGGCTCGTGGGACGGGCCTCCTATCGGAACGGCGGCTCGTCGAAGCTTCGCAACTTGCGCGAATGCAATCCGTGACGGTCGGCCCGCAGGATATCGAGGGCCGACAGGCCGATGAGCAGGTGCTCGGCGACGGCCCGCTCGTAGAAGGCGTTGGCCGCGCCCGGCAGCTTGATCTCGCCGTGGAGCGGCTTGTCGGAGACGCACAGCAGGGTGCCGTAGGGCACCCGCAGGCGGTAGCCCTGGGCCGCGATGGTGCCGCTCTCCATGTCGACGCCGATGGCGCGGGAGAGGTTGATCCGCCGCCGCTCCTGGGAAAAGCGCAGCTCCCAGTTCCGATCGTCGTAGGTCACTACGGTGCCGGTGCGCAGGCGGCGTTTGAGGGCGTCGCTCGCCTCTCCGGTGACGCTGGCGGCCGCCGCCTGGAGGGCGAGCTGGACTTCCGCGAGCGCCGGCACCGGCACGTCCGGCGGCACGAGTTCGTCGAGGATGCGGTCCCGGCGCAGATAGCCGTGGGCGAGGACGTAGTCGCCGATGGTCTGCGACTGGCGCAAGCCGCCGCAATGGCCGACCATGAGCCAGCAATGCGGACGCAGGACCGCGAGGTGGTCGGTGATGGTCTTCGCGTTCGAGGGGCCGACGCCGATATTGACCAGGGTCGTGCCCTGCATGGTCCCGTCGGGGCCGCGCGCCACGAGGTGGTAGGCCGGCATCTGGTACTTGTGCCAGGGCGAGGCGGCGATGAGGGCGGCGGGATCGACGGAGGCCGCTTCCGCCCGCGACACCGAGATGCCGCCCGGCAGGATCATCCGCTCGAACCCGTCCTCGCCCCGCGCCAGCCGCTCCAGCCCGTGCCGGATGAAGCCGTCGACGTAGCGGTGGTAGTTGGTCAGCAGGATCCACGGCTGCACATCGCGCCAGTCGCAGCCGGTGTAGTGGACGAGGCGGCGCAGGGAGTAGTCGACCCGGATCGCGTCGAACAGGGCCAGCGGCCGGGGCGCGTCGGGTGCATCCTGCCACAGGCCGTCGGCGATCTCGTCGCCCACCACCGAGAGCAGGGGCACGGGAAAGTAGGTGGCGAGATCGCGCGGGGTCACGCCGCCGCGCCCGAGGTCGAGGCCCGGCTCGATGACGTAGGGATACGGGATTTCCTGGGCGCTCAGGCCGACTTCGAGGCTCGCCCCGTAATCGCGCACGAGGGGCGTCAGCTGTTCGAGGAGATATCCGCGAAAATGGCCGGGCTGCGTCACCGTGGTGGCGTAGGCGCCCGGCGCCTGGAACTTTGCCGTGGCGCGCGCCACCCGCGGCATCGGCCCCGAGGGCTGATAGGTGATGCGCAGCTCGGGGTAGCGGAACTGAAGCCGCTCCGTCGCGTCGGGGGCCGGGCCGCCGGCGAGGTAGCGGGCGAGGGCCGTCTGGAGCGCATCCGTGGCCCCGGCGTGCAGGGCGGCGAGCCGGTCCACGGCGGTCTCGGGATCGGAAACGGATTCCATCGGTCGCAATTCGTCGCGGATCACGGTGTCTCCTCGCTGAACCCTTCGCATCGGGCTGTACACCGCCGCCCCGTGCGACGCGACCGGCAGGGCTTGCGGCGGGCTAACGAAGCATCCGACATGCCGCTCTCAGCCGGAGTTCCACATGATGAACCAGACCGTCGAACGCCGCCCCGGCGAAGAGACCATCGCGCTGCCCGAGGCCCATGACGCGGGCGTGTACTTCATCGGCCGCATCCGCACGCCGTGGCCCGGGCGCTGGGACTGCCCGAAGAACGGCCTTCAGACCGACGCGGTCTGCACCCTGGTGCTCGATCCGGTCTATGCGCCCGGCCTGCAGAACCTCTCGGGCGCGAGCCACCTCATCGTGCTCTACTGGATGGACGAAGCCGCGCGCGACATCATCCGCCAGCGCCCGCGCCACGCCGACGGCAGCCGGGGCACCTTCTCCCTGCGCTCGCCGGCGCGGCCCAACCCCATCGCCCTGTCGGTGGTGGAGAACCTCGGGATCGACGGCACCGGCGTCCGGGTGCGCGGCCTCGATTGCCGCGACGGCACGCCGCTCCTCGACATCAAGCCGTACTACGCCTCGACGGATTCGCGCCCCGACGCGGCGGTGGCGCGCGCCGGGGCCGAATGATCAGGCCAAGTGGTCAAGCAACATGGACCCGCCCGTCGGCGCCATGGGTCCGGCGCGGCGTGCCCTTCGGCGGCGCCTTGATCCGGTACCAGCCGACATAGAGGGCCGGCAGGAAGAACAGGGTCAGGAAGGTGGCGGCCAGGATACCGCCGATCATCGCGTAGGCCATCGGACCCCAGAACACCTCGCGGGCGATGGGGACGAGGCCGAAGCTCGCCGCCGCCGCCGTGAGCAGGATCGGCCGCATGCGGTGGCAGGTGGCATCCACCACGGCGTCCCAGGGGGCCAGCCCGTCGCGCTCGTACTCGTCGATCTGGGTCACGAGGATCACGGAGTTGCGCACGATGATGCCGATGAGGGCGAGCACGCCGAGGATCGCCACGAACCCCATGGGCTTGTCGAACAGGAGCAGGGCCGCCGCGACGCCGATGATCCCGAGGGGCGCCACGCTCGCGACCAGGAAAAGCTTCTGGAAGCTCTGGAGCTGGATCATCAGGAACACCGCCATGGTGAGCAGCATCACGGGTGCCACGGCCGCGATGGGGCCCTGGCCCTTGGCGCTCTCCTCCACGGCGCCGCCCACCGCGAGGGTGTAGCCGTCGGGGAGCGACTTCGAGAAAGCGGTGATGTCCTTGTCGAGCTCGGTCACCACGGTCTGCGGCTGGGTCCCGTCCGCGATCGAGGCGCGGACCGTGATGGTCGGCAGGCGGTCGCGGCGCCAGACGATGGGCTGTTCCAGTTCGTACCCGATGGTGGCGAAGGCGAGCAGCGGCACCACGCTGCCATTGGCCAGCGGGATCTGCAGGGTCTGGAGGGTGTCGAGGGAGTTGCGCTCCACCGCCTGGGCACGGCCGACCACATCGACGAGGTAGATCGAATCGCGCACCTGCGTGATCGCCCGGCCGCCGACGATGCCGTTGAGGAGCCCGGCGATGTCCTCGGACGTGACCCCGAGCTGGCGGGCCTTGTCCTGGATGATGTCCACTTTCAGCACCTTGCCGGGCTCGTTCCAGTCGAAGGTCGGCACGTTGAGGTGGCCGTTGGAGCCGACGATGTTGGCGAGCGCCAGGGCATGCCCGCGCAGGGCCTGGAGATCGGGACCGCTGAGACGGTACTGCACCGGGCGTCCCACGGGCGGGCCGAGGTCAAGGGAGTGGATGAGGAAGTCGGTGCCCACGAACTGTTCGCGGGCCAGCGCCTCGAGCTTCACCTTCATGCGCTCGCGCGCCTCGATGGATTTGGTCTCGATGACGATCTGGCCGAAGAAGGCGTTGCCGAGCTGCTGATCGAGGGGCAGGTAGAACCGCACGGCGCCCTGGCCGACATAGGAGCTCCAGCGCGCGATCTCGGGGTCGCCCTTCAGGGTCGCCTCGAAGCGGTCCATCTGCGCCTTCGTCTCGGCGATGCTGGCGTTCTGCGGCAGGGTCATATCGACCAGGAGTTCGGGCCGGTCGGAGGCGGGGAAGAACTGCTGCTGGACGTGGCCCATGCCGACGATGGCCGCGGCCAGGAGACCGATGCAGGCCGCCACCGTGGTCCAGCGCCAGCGCATGGCGGCGAGCAGCCCCGCGGTGAACATCCGCATCAGGCGGCCGGGCCTGTCGTGGTCCTTGTGCTTCATCTTGGCGGGCAGGAGCTTCACGCCGATGAGGGGCGCGAACAGCACCGCCACCACCCACGACACGAGGAGCGAGGCGGCAATGACCACGAACAGGCTGTAGGTGTACTCGCCCGCCGAGGAGCCGTTGAACCCGATGGGCAGGAAGCCCGCCACGGTCACGAGGGTGCCGGTCAGCATCGGAAAGGCCGTGGAGGTGTAGGCAAAGGTCGCCGCCTTCTTGAGGCTGTCGCCGACCTCGAGGCGCGCGACCATCATCTCGACGGTGATCATCGCGTCGTCTACCAGCAGCCCGAGGGCGATGATGAGGGCGCCCAGCGAGATGCGCTGGAGGGTGACCCCCATCACCTGCATCACCACGAACACGATGGCGAGCACGAGGGGGATCGACAGGGAGACCACGAGGCCGGCCCGCCAGCCGAGGCTGACGAAGCTGACGGCGAGCACGATGACCACCGCCTCCACCAGGGCCTTGGTGAAGCCGCCCACCGCCTCCTCGACGATCCTGGGCTGATCCGACACGAGGTGGATGCCGACGCCCACGGGCAACTCCCCCTCGAGCGTGCGCATCCGCGCCTTGAGGTCGTGACCGAAGGTGAGGAGGTTGCCGGACGGCTGCATGGCGATGGCGAGGCCAATGGCCGGCTCGCCGTTGAAGCGGAACAGGGCGGTCGGCGGATCGGTGAAGCCGCGCGAGATCTCGGCGACATCGGACAGGCGGAAGAAGCGGTCGTTGACCCGCAGGTTGATGGCCCGGAGGCTGTCCTCGGACACGAACTGGCCGCCGACCCGCACGGAGACCCGCTCCGGCCCGGCCTGGATCACGCCCGACGGCGCGATGGCGTTTTGCGTCTGCAGGGTCTTGATCACCGAGTTCATGTCGAGGCCGAGCCCGGCGAGCTTGCGCACGGAGAAGTCGAGGTAGATCACCTCGTCCTGGGCACCGAGCAGGATCATCTTGCCGGCGTTGGGGACCGACTTCACGGCGGCGCGCACGCGCTCCACGTAGTCGCGCAGCTGGCGCATGCTGACGCCATCGGCGGTGAAGGCGTAGACGTTGCCGAACACGTCGCCGAACTCGTCGTTGAAGAACGGACCCTGCATTCCCTGCGGGAAGGTGCCCTGGATGTCGCCGATGCGCTTGCGGACCTGATAGAAGATCGCCGGAATGGTCTTGGGCGGCGTGGTCTCGCGCAACTGCACGAACACCGTGGCCTGGCCGGGCGTGGTGTAGGAGCGGCTGAAATCGACGGCGTCGATCTGCTGCAACTCCTTCTCGATGCGCTCGGTGACCTGATCGAGGGTGTCGCCGATGGTGGCGCCGGGCCAGCGCGCCTGCACGATCATGGTCTTGATGGCGAAGGGCGGGTCCTCCTCGCGACCGAGCTTCTCGTAGGCCAGCACGCCGGCGATCACCGAGATCAGCATGAGGAACCAGACGAAGGAGCGGTGCTCCAGGGCCCATTCCGACAGATTGAAGTTCTTCACGGGGTCAGTCTCGCTTCCGACCGGGTTACGGCGTTGCGTCGGGCAGGCGCACGGCCTGGCCTTCGCTGAGCGAATGGATGCCGGCCACGACCACGCGGTCGCCGGCGGCCAGGCCTTGAGTCACGGTGGCGCGGTTGGCATCCCGCCCCGTCACGGTGACGGTGCGCCGGGCGACCGTCCTGCCGTCCCCGTCCACGATCCAGACCGAATCCCCGCCGTCGGCGCTGAGGACAGCGGTCGCCGGCAGGACGAAGCGGGGCGAGACGGTTCGCGAGAGGGAGACCGTGAGGGTCGAGCCGAGGCGGAAGGCCGGGGACGGGGCGAGCAGGGTCATGCGGATGCGCCGGGTCCGGGTGACCCGGTCGGCGAACGGCGCGGTCTCGCGGACCTTGGCGGTGGCGGTGACATCCGGCGCGCTCTGCAGGGCGACGGTGAACACCGCGTCCTTCGGCATGGCCCCGACGAGGTCCTCGGGGATATCGACCACCGCCTCCCGCTCCTCGGGACGGGCCAGGGTCAGCACCGCCTGGCCGGCGCTGAGCACCTGGCCGACCTCGGCCGAGCGCACGGTGACGACGCCGTCGAAATCGGCGTGGAGTTCGGTGTAGCCGATCTGGTCGCGGGCCTTCTGGAGGCTGGACTGGGCCTGGGCGAGGCGGGCCTGAGCGGTGTCGCGGCTGGCGACGGCACTGTCGAGCTGGGCCTGGGTGACGTTGCCGCCGGCGAGCAGCTTGCGGCGGCGGGTCTCCGTCGCGCCGGCATTCTCGGCCTGGGCCTCGGCGTCGGCGAGATCCGCCTCCGCCCGGGTCAGGGCGAAGCGCGGCACCACCGGGTCGAGGGCGGCGAGGCGCTGCCCCTTCTTCACCACATCGCCCACGGTCACGTCGCGGGCGACCATGCGCCCGGCGATCTGGAAGCCGATCTCCGACTGGTAGCGCGGCGCGACGAAGCCGGCGAAGGGGCCGAACACCTCCGTCGCGACGGGCTTGGCCGTCGTGGTCAGGACGGGACGGACGGGAGCCGGGCCGGCCTCCTGCTCCGCCTTGCAGGCCGTGAGGACGAGCGCCGAAGCGATGAGGCAGATCGACCGGCGGCTCATCGTGCGATCCCGAGGGTCTCGGCCACGGCCACGGTCTGGCCGGGCCGGAGCAGCTGGATGCCGGCGATCACCACCTCCTCGCCGGGCTCGATGCCGCCCGCGAGGGCGATGGTGTCGGGAGCGTAGCGCTCCAGGGTGACCTTCCGCGGCGCCACGGTGCCGCTCCGCGGATCGCGGACCCACACCGCCGGACCGTCCTGCCAGCGATAGAGGGCCGACCAGGGCAGGACGATCGCCTCGCGCGCATGGAACTTGCCGGTGCCGATCACCACGGCGCCGAGGGACATGCCCGGCGGCGTCGCCTGGAGCCCGACCTTCACCCGCACGGTGCCGGAAGCGGAATCGACACTCGGCGAAATCTCGCGCACGCGGCCGACCGCCGTCACCTTGGGATCGGCCTGAAGGGCCACCGCGACGGTCTCGCTTTCCGGGGGGGCCGCCAGCACCGCCTCGAAGATGTTGAACACCGCGTCGCGCGGGCCGTCCTGCGCCATGACCATCACGGTCTGACCGGCCTGAACCACCTGGCCGACCTCGAAGGTCCGGCTGAGGACGATGCCGTCCACGCCCGCCTTGAGGTCCGTGTAGGAGAACTGCTCCTTCGCGGTGCCGAGAGCCGCCTTGGCGGATTCCACCGCCGCCTGCGTGGTGCGCAGCTGCTGCTCGGCATCGTCGTAGCTCGGCCGGGTGGTGTAGCCGCCGGCCATTAGGCTTTCCTGGCGCTTGAAGCTGACCTTGGCCTGGGTCAGCAGGGCTTCGGCCGAGGTCAGGGCCGCCTTGGCGTTGTCGAGGTTGGCGCGCTGCTCCTGCGGGTCGAGGCGCGCCAGAACCTGATCGGCCCGGATGTGATCACCGACCTCGACGAGGCGCGCGGCGATCTTGCCGGCCGTGCGGAAGGACACGTTGACCTGGGACTGTGCCTCGATGTCCCCGGTGAAGATGAGATCGGAGCTGATGGTGGTGCGGCGCGCCACCACCGTGCGGACCAGGGCGAGCTCGGGCGGCTTTTCCGCACCGGGCCGGACGTTCTCCGCCGCCCATCCCCCGGCAGGGGCCAGGGAGAGCGACGCCGCAAGAGCCAGCGCACCGCCCGCGCGGCGAATGTGGTAAAGACCCGTCATCGCGTATCGCCAGCCTCGCTTGCGACCCTATCGGCAGCGATCCTTATCGGCTATCTTACCGACCGTCCAGACGGTTTTTAGCAGGCAGGCGATGACCAAGGCGCGCACGCGGCGCGAAGACCGCCCGACGATCATCCTCGATGCGGCCGAGCGCCTGATCCGGCGGGTCGGGACGCGCACGATGACCATCGATGCGGTGGCGGCGGAGGCGGGGTTGAGCAAGGGCGGCGTGCTGCACCATTACGGCTCGAAGGACGCGCTGATCCAGGCCCTGGCGGAACGCAAGCTCGCAACCATCCGCGACAGCATCGCGGCCCACGAGGCGGCCCAGGGGCCCGGTCCGGCCGCCCTGCCGCTCGCGCTCATCGCCCATGTTCGCCAGGTCTATGCCGACGAGGAGGGGTTTCCCCGTGCCCTGCTGCTGGCCTCGGCGGAGAATCCGGAGGCTTTCGCGGGCTTCAACGCCTTCCTCAAGCAGCGCCTGGCGCAGATGGAGGATGTGGCGAGCTGCCCGGGTGCGGGCGCGGTGCTCACCTTCGCGACCCTGGGCCTGCTGCTGACGCGGACGCTCGGGTTCCACACCCTCGAGGGTGCGGACCTGGCTCGTTTATTCGACGCCATGGAGCGGTTCGCGCGGGACCTTCCGAAAGAGGGCGCGGGCGAGGCCTGAGGCTCAGGCGGCCTCCGCCGCCATGGCCTCGAACACCCCGGCATGGCGGGCGGCCAGCGCATCGATATCCGTGGCGTAGCCGCCGCCGATCACCGCCACGAGGGGGATGTTTCGCGATCGCGCCGCCGCCACGACATGGCGGTCGCGGGCGGCCAGCCCCGCATCCGTGAGGGCGAGGCGGCCGAGGCGGTCGTCGCGGTGGGGGTCGACGCCGGCGTTGTAGAATACGAGGTCGGGCGCGACGGCGTCGAGGAGCGGCCCGACATGGGCCTCCAGGGCGGCGAGGTAGCCCGCATCCTCCAGGCCGTCGGGCAGGCCGACATCGCGGTCGCCGGCGATCTTCCGGGTCGGGTAGTTCTTCTCGGCGTGGAGCGAGAAGGTGAACAGGTCCGGCGAGTCCGACAGGCAGTCGGCGGTGCCGTCGCCCTGGTGCACGTCGCAATCGATGACGACGGCGCGGGCGATGGTGCCCTCGCGGTGCAGGGTGCGGGCCGCGATGGCGACATCGTTGAAGATGCAGAACCCGGCCCCGCCGCCGCGCCGTGCGTGGTGGCTGCCCCCGGCGGAGCTCCCCGCGAGCCCGTGCGCCAGGGCGAGGCGGGCCGCCAGCAGGGTCCCGGCAACGGAGGCCCGCGAACGGGCGACGACGCTGGCCCCAACGGGCAGTCCGATCTCGCGCTCGACCTCACGCGGCACGGTCAGGGCGAGGACGGATTCGACGTAAGTCCGGTCGTGAACCCCCGCGATGAGGTCCACGCCCGCCGGCTCCGGCCGCACGAAGCCCTGCGGCGCCAGTCCACGCGCCAGGAGGACCTCGGAGAGACGCCGGTACTTGCCCATGGGGAAGCGATGCCCGTCGGGCAGGGTCGCCTGATAGTCCGGATGGTAGACGATGGGCGGGACCGTCACGTCCCCGTCTCCCCGGCTCCCGGGACCGCCCCCCGCATCCATGCCTCCGCGCCGTGCGACCCCCGCACGATCTCCGTCATACGATTGAAGCCAAGCGGCTGTTAGGGCCGTCCCAACGACTTGGGCGCGGCACAACGACTTGGGCCCGTCACAAGGACTTGGGCGCGGCACGATGGCAGCCTCGGCGCGGGAGACCTCGGTATGATGGACGACGGCTGGACCGGGATGGACCTCGCCCTGACCCTGTGCCTCGCCCTGACGCTGATCAATCTTGCAAGCCTCGGGCTGGCGGCCCTGCGCCTCGGCGGCCGGCGCGGCACCTCCATCTTCCCGAACAAGGCGCCGGTCTCCCTGGTGCGCCCGGTCTGCGGCCTCGAGACCTTCAGCGAAGAGATGCTCACCCGCGGCTTTCGCCTCGACCACCCCGATTACGAACTCATCTTCTGCGTCGCCGACCGGGCCGACCCCATCGTCCCCCTGCTCCATCGCCTGATGGCGGCGCATCCCGGCGTGCCGTCGCGCCTCATCGTCGGTGACGAGCGGATCAGCGACAACCCGAAGCTCAACAACTGCGTGCGCGGCTGGGAGGCGGCGCGGCACGACTGGGTGGTGCTGGCCGATTCCAACGTGCTGATGCCTCCGGACTACCTCCAGCGCCTGCAGGCGGCGTGGCGTCACGACACCGGCCTCGTCTGCTCGACGCCCATCGGGGCGCGGCCGGACGGCTTCTTCGCCGAGATCGAGTGCGCGTTCCTCAACACCCTCCAGGCCCGCTGGCAATATGCCGGGGAGGCCGTCGGTCTCGGCTTCGCCCAGGGCAAGAGCATGCTGTGGCACAAGCCGTTCCTGGAGGCGCGCGGCGGTATCCGGGCGCTCGCCGCCGAGATCGCCGAGGACGCGGCGGCGACGAAGCTCGTGCGGGCAGCCGGCGCCCGGGTCCACCTCGTGGCGAGCCCGTTCGAGCAGCCCCTCGGCCGGCGCGGCCTCGCCGAGGTCTGGGCGAGGCAGCTGCGCTGGGCGCGCCTGCGCCGCGTCACCTTCCCGGCCTTCTTCGCGCCGGAGATCGGCACCGGGCCGGTTCTGCCCTTCGGCCTCGCCCTCGTGCTGGCACCCTCCCCGGCCCTGGCCGGCTGGCTCTGTGCCCTGGCCGCCCTGTGGTACGGGGCCGAATACGCCCTCGCGATCCGGGCCGGGTGGCATCGCGGCCCCCGGCTGTTCCTGGCGTTCCTCGTGCGGGACACGCTGTTCCCGGCGATCTGGGCCGGCGCCTGGATGCGGGGCGCCGTCCTTTGGCGCGGCAACGCCATGGACATCCGCCCGAAGGCACCGGCGCGCCTGCGCACCCGCGCGACGGCGGCCTGAGCTTCCGGGGCGGCCGGCGCCCTGGTAAGCCGCGCCCTATGAAGATCGGCATCCTCGAGACCGGCAACCCGCCCGAGCGCCTCGGCGGCCGCTATCCCACCTACGGGCGCATGGTGGTGAACCTCGTCGGCCCCGGCCACGCCTACACCACCTACGCGGTGGCGGACGGAATCCTGCCCGTCGACCCTACGGCGGAGGACGCCTACCTCGTCACCGGCTCACCCGCGGGCGTCTACGAGCCCCTGGCCTGGATCGCCGCCCTTCTGGATTTCCTCAGGGCGGTACCGCCGGAGACGCCGCTGGTCGGCCTCTGCTTCGGCCATCAGGTCATGGCCGCGGCCTTCGGCGGTCGGGTGGCGAAATCCGAAAAGGGTTGGGGCCTCGGCCTGCAGACCTACACGGTGCGGACCCGCGCGCCGTGGATGGACGACGTCACCGAGATCGCCGTGCCGGCGATCCATCAGGATCAGGTGCTCGATCCGCCGCCCGGCGCCCGGACGCTGGCCGGCAACGCCTTCACGCCGCACGGCATCCTCGGCTATTCCGACCGGCGGGCGCTGTCGTTCCAGGTCCATCCGGAATTCGAGGCGGACTACGCCACGGCCCTCATCGCCGGCCATTGCCCGGCGGTGCCGCACGAACCGGGAGCGCACGCCGCCGCCCTCGCGTCGCTCGGGCGCGCCAACGACGGGCCGCGCCTCGGCGGCTGGATCAGGCGGTTTCTGGAGAACGGCGATTGAGCGTGGTGCGGGCGGTCGGAATCGAACCGACACTCCTTGCGGAACCGGATTTTGAGTCCGGCGCGTCTACCAATTCCACCACGCCCGCAGCGCCCGCCTCATGGCACACCTTCGTGATTCGGACCAGGGGTGATTTTTCCCCGGCCACCTCCGGCCCCCGCTCGCCACACCCGCGCGGCTGTGCTCAAAGGGCACCGCTTTCCGCCCTCCGGACGCAGATGATCCCATGATCCGCCGCCTCTACGAATGGATCCTCGCGCTCGCCGGCAAGCCGTCGGCGCCCTGGGCGCTGGGGGCCGTGTCGTTCGCCGAAAGCTCGTTCTTCCCGGTGCCGCCCGACGTGATGATGGTGCCCATGGCGGTGAGCCGGCCCGACCGGGTGTGGTTCTACGCGCTCATCACCACCCTGGCCTCGGTGGCCGGCGGCCTGCTCGGCTACGCCATCGGCGCGCTGCTGTTCGACTCCGTGGGGCAATGGGTGTTCCGGGTCTACGGCCTGTCGGAAAAGGCCGCGACGTTCCAGGCGTCCTATGCCGAGTACGGCCACTGGGTGATCCTGCTGAAGGGCCTCACCCCGATCCCGTTCAAGCTCGTGACCATCACCTCGGGCTTCGCCCATTACGACCTGTTCTGGTTCGTCGTCCTGTCGCTGATCACCCGGGGCGCGCGGTTCTTCCTCCTGGCGGGACTTCTCGGCCGCTACGGCGTTCAGATCCGAGGCGTCCTCGACCGCCACCTCAACGTCGTCGCGGCCATCGCGGTCGCGGTCATCATCCTCGGCTTCGTCCTGTTCAAGGTGCTCCTGTAGATGGATTACGCGACCCTGCTGCGGCTGCGCCGGAGCGCCCTGTTCCTCGTCCTCGGGTCGGCGGCGACTCTCGCGGTGGCGTTCTATTTCCAGTGGGGGCTCGGCTACGTGCCGTGCAAGCTCTGCCTCACGGAACGCATCCCGTACTACGCCGCGATTCCCCTCGGGCTCCTCGCCCTGGTCCTGCCCGAGCGCCTCAGTCGCCTCGCCCTCGGACTCGCGGCCCTCGGCCTCCTGTATGGCACCGGACTGAGCGTCTATCACGCCGGCGCCGAGTGGGCGTTCTGGCCCGGCCCGTCGGATTGCGGCGGGGGAACCGGGGCCGCGCCCGCCACGGTCACGGACTTCCGCGCCACCCTCGAAACCACGCGGGTGGCCGACTGCTCCACCGCCGCATGGCGGCTCTTCGGCGTCTCCCTCGCGGGCTGGAACGCCGCCGTGGCCTTCGTTCTGGCGTCGGTTTCAGGCACGGCCGCCGCAAAACGCTGAGACCGTCAGTGGCGGTCGTCGGGAGCCGGCGGCAGGGGCGCCACCTCGATGCCCTCGTCCACGAGGGCGCGGGCCTCGGCGAGGCTGGCCTCCCCGTAGATCGGGCGTGTCGGGCTCTCGCCGTAATGCATGCGGCGCGCTTCCTCCGGAAAGGCGGTCCCGACATCGTCGGCCGTGCGCGTCACGTGTTCGCGGACCGCGCGCATGAGAGCGCGCACGCGCTGCTCGGGCTCCGAGAGCAGGGGCACCGGTGCGGGCGCCGGCGCCACGGCCTCGGGCGCGTCGGTCACGGGCAGGCGGGCCGCCCGGTCGGTGCGCGCCACCGCGGGGGACATCATGCCCTTGGCGACCCGCGCGGATCCGCATAGCGGGCAGGCGACGAGCCCGCGCGCCACCTGGTCGTCGTAGGATCCGCTCGAAGGAAACCAGCTCTCGAAATCGTGGCCGCCGTCGCAGACCAGGGTGTAGCGGATCATGCGGACACTCGGGGCGTGATCAGGCCGGGCGCCCGATCCGCTCCACGGTGAACGGCCGGGCGTGCAGGAGCGCGGGAATCCGCGCGCGGGCCTCGGTGACGCGGGCGAGATCGATCTCGGCCAGGATGATTCCGGGCTGGTTCCCGCCGGCATCGGCCAGAACCTTGCCCCACGGATCGACGATCAGGGAGTGTCCGTAGGTCTCGCGCCCGTCCTCGTGCTGCCCCCCTTGCGCCGCCGAGATCATGAACGAGCCGGTCTCGATGGCGCGGGCCCGGTGCAGCACGTGCCAATGCGCCTCGCCGGTCTGCCGGGTGAAGCAGGCTGGCGCGGTGATGACCGTGGCACCGGCCTCCGCCAGGGCCCGGAACAGGGCCGGGAAGCGGATGTCGTAGCAGATGGTCACGCCGATGGGGGCCCACGGCGTGTCCGCCACCACGGCGCAGGCGCCGCCCGTATAGGTGGCGGATTCACGCCAGCGCTCGCCGTTGGGTAGGTCGACGTCGTAGAGATGGACCTTGTCGTAGGACGCCGTGATGGCGCCCGCGGCATCGATGAGGAAGGCGCGGTTGGCGATCTTGTCGCCGTTGCGCACGGCGAGCGACCCGATCTGGACGACGATACCGCGCTCGCGCGCCACCTCGCGCAGGGCCGCGAGGGTCGGGTCTTCGTCCGGTACGGTGACGTTGGCGAAGAGCCGCGCCTTCTCGCGCTCGACCAGGGAGGTCATCTCCGGGGTCTGCACGTAATCCGCACCGGCATCCGCCGCCTCGCGCACGAGGGCAACGGCGGCGTCACGGTTGGCGAGGGGATCGCGGCCCGAGCGCATCTGCACGCAGGCGGCGACGAAGCGCGGGGCCTCCGTCACGACGCGGCCACCATCGGCTCGAGCTTGCCGGCGCCGTTGAGGGCGTAGAGGTCGTCACAGCCGCCGACATGGGTTTCGCCGACGAAGATCTGCGGCACGCTGGTGCGGCCGCCGGCCCGTTGGACCATGGCGGCCCGCGAGCCGGCCGTCTTCTCGACGTCGATCTCCGTGAACGCGATGCCCTTCTCGTGCAGGAGGCTTTTCGCCGCCGAGCAGTACGGGCACCAGGCGGTTGTGTAGATCGTGACCGGCTTCATGTCGAAAAGGCCCCAAGGCAATCCACGCCGCTTATAGGCGAGCTCGGAGACTCTTCCTACTGCGGCGTTCGGCACGGGGGACGGTGCGATTTTCAGGCCGCGAGCAGCTTCTCCACCTCGTTGACGAGGTCGCGCAGGTGGAACGGCTTCGACAGGACCTTGGCGTCCTTCGGGGCCTTCGAATCCGGATTGAGGGCCACGGCGGCGAAGCCCGTGATGAACATCACCTTGATGTCGGGATCGAGTTCGGTGGCACGCCGCGCCAGTTCGATGCCGTCCATCTCGGGCATCACGATATCGGTCAGGAGGAGTTCGAACGGCTCCTCGCGCAGACGGTTGTAGGCCGAGAGACCGTTGTCGAACGAGAGCACGTCGTAGCCGGCGTTCTGCAACGCCTTGGCCAGGAACCGGCGCATGTCGTTGTCGTCTTCCGCGAGGAGGATCTTCATCGAACGTTGCCTTGTGCCCTTGAGTCGCTGTGTTCTTTCCACAAAGCACCAGCTTGGTAAACAGAACGTTGCCAACGGCGGAGGGTGGGGTCGGGCCGAGGCGGCTGTGCCGTGCGCGACGGCACCGTGACGGGTCCGTGACGGCGACCGTCATGGTAGACAGGGCCCGCGCCGGACCGCACAGTGGGCCCATGCGTTTTCCCGCCCGGACCGAGGCGCCCGCGCCGCGATGACAGAGTCGACCGCCCCTCCGGATGCGCCGGGACAGCCCTGGTTCGACCCGCCCTTCCGCGTGGACGAGCCGGACGCGCACACCCTCCCCTTTGTCTTCAATGCGCCCCATTCGGGCGCCGTCTATCCGCGCGCCTTCGTGGAGGCGTCACGCCTCGACGCCCTGGCCCTGCGCCGCTCGGAGGACGCCCATGTCGACCGGCTGTTCGCGCCGGTGGTGGATCTCGGCGCCCCCCTGATGTGCGCGCATTTCCCGCGCGCCTATCTCGACGTGAACCGGGAGCCCTACGAACTCGACCCGCGCATGTTCGACGGGCGCCTGCCGGCTTTCGCCAACACCCGCTCCATGCGGGTGGCCGGCGGCCTCGGTACCGTGCCGCGCGTGGTCGCGGACGGGCAGGAGATCTATCGCGGGCGCCTGCCCGTGGAGGAGGCGGTCACCCGCATCGAGACCCTGTACAAGCCGTATCACCGCACCCTGCGCGGCCTGATCCAGCGCACGGCCCGCGATTTCGGTCACGCCATCCTCATCGATTGCCACTCGATGCCGTCCTCCAGCCTCGGACGCGACGAGGCCGCGCGCGCCGATTTCATCCTTGGCGACCGCTTCGGCACCGCCTGCGCGCCCGAGCTCATCGCAGCGTTCGAACACCATCTGCGGGCACGCGGCTTTCGTACCCTGCGCAACAAACCCTATGCGGGCGGCTTCATCACCGAGCATTACGGCGAGCCCAATCTCGGCCGCCACGCCCTTCAGGTCGAGATCAACCGCGCCCTCTACATGAACGAGTCGAGCCTCGCCCTCGGGCCCGGCTTTTCCGAGCTGGTCTGGCACCTGCGCGGCGTGGTGGCGGCGGTGGCCGCCGAGATCGAGGACTGGACGCCGTGCCGGATGGCGGCGGAATGAGGCCGGCCGGTGGGCCGAGCGGCAAAATTGCCTGAGGTGGCCGTCAACTATTTTTGAGGCTGGACCGGTCGGCACGAAATTTTCGTGATGCCGGCGGGCGCCGGCGGCGGTTAGGAGTAGCCCGGCCCACGCGCTTACCTATAATGCCGGCCAACAGGCCGTCGCACGAGCACGCATCCATGCCCTCCCGCATCCCCGACTTCACCACCGTCGCCTACGCGGCCGACGCCATCACCGCCCCGGTGCCGCCGGCGGGCGAGCCCTGGATGACCCCCGAGGGCATTCCGGTGAAAGGCGTCTACGGACCCGAGGACCGCGAGGGCATCGAGTTCTTGAACACCTACCCGGGCGTGGCGCCGTTCCTGCGCGGGCCGTACCCGACCATGTACGTCACCCAGCCCTGGACCATCCGCCAATATGCCGGGTTCTCCACGGCCGAGGATTCGAACGCGTTCTACCGGCGCAACCTCGCCGCCGGACAGAAGGGCCTGTCGGTGGCCTTCGACCTCGCCACCCACCGCGGCTACGATTCCGACCACCCGCGCGTGTCGGGGGATGTCGGCATGGCCGGCGTCGCCATCGACTCGATCTACGACATGCGGACCCTGTTCTCCGGCATCCCCCTCGACGAGATGACGGTATCGATGACCATGAACGGCGCGGTGCTGCCGATCTTGGCGCTCTACATCGTGGCGGCCGAGGAGCAGGGCGTGCCGCCGGAGAAGCTGGCCGGCACGATCCAGAACGACATCCTCAAGGAGTTCATGGTCCGCAACACCTACATCTATCCCCCGGCGGGTTCGATGCGGATCATCGGTGACATCTTCGCCTACACCTCGAAGAACATGCCGAAGTTCAACTCGATCTCGATCTCCGGCTACCACATGCAGGAGGCCGGGGCGACGAACGACCTGGAACTCGCCTACACGCTCGCCGACGGCGTCGAGTACATCAAGGCGGGCCTCGCCGCCGGCCTGACCATCGACCAGTTCGCCCCGCGCCTGTCGTTCTTCTGGGCAATCTCGACGAACTTCTTCATGGAGATCGCCAAGATGCGGGCCGCGCGCCTGATCTGGGCCAAGCTCGTCAAGGAGTTCGAGCCGAAGAGCGACAAGTCCCTGCCCCTGCGCACCCACAGCCAGACCTCGGGCTGGTCGCTGACCGCCCAGGACGTGTTCAACAACGTCACCCGCACCTGCATCGAGGCGATGGCGGCGACGCAGGGCGGCACGCAGTCGCTGCACACCAATGCCCTCGACGAGGCCCTGGCGCTTCCCACCGACTTCTCGGCCCGCATCGCCCGCAACACCCAGCTCTTCCTCCAACAGGAGAGCGGCACCACCCGCGTGGTCGATCCGTGGGGCGGCTCGTACTACGTCGAGAAGCTGACGCAGGACATCGTCGCCCGCGCCTGGGAACACCTGCGCGAAGTCGACGAGCTCGGCGGCATGGCGAAGGCCATCGAGGCCGGCATCCCGAAGCTGCGCATCGAGGAAGCGGCGGCGCGCGCCCAGGCCCGGATCGATTCCGGCCGCCAGACCATCGTCGGCGTCAACAAGTTCAAGCCGGACGACGACCGCGCCATCGAACTCATGCGCGTCGACAACGGCAACGTGCGCATGCTCCAGATCGACAAGCTCAAGCGCCTGCGGGCCGAGCGCAACCAGGCCGACGTCGATGCGGCCCTCGACGCGCTCACCAAGGCGGCGCAGGGGGAGGGCAACCTCCTGGCCCTGGGCATCGAGGCGGCGCGGGCCAAGGCCACGGTCGGCGAGATCTCCGACGCCCTGGAGAAGGCCTGGGGCCGGCATCGGGCCGAAATCCGCTCGATCTCGGGCGTCTACAAGCGGGAGGTGGGTGGCATGTCGCCGGCAGTCGAGACGGTCCGTCAGCTCGTGGAAGCCTTCGAGGAAAACGACGGGCGCCGCCCGCGCATCCTGGTCGCCAAGATGGGACAGGACGGGCACGACCGCGGGCAGAAGGTTATCGCCTCGGCCTTCGCCGACCTCGGCTTCGACGTGGATATCGGACCGCTCTTCGCCACGCCCGACGAGGCCGCCCGCCAAGCGGTGGAGAACGACGTCCACATCGTCGGCGTGTCGTCGCTGGCCGCCGGCCACCTCACCCTGGTGCCGGAGCTCAAGGCCGCCCTCACCGCGCAGGGGCGAGGAGACGTGATGATCGTCATCGGCGGCGTGATCCCGCCCGGCGACTACCCGGCCCTGTACGCGGCGGGCGCCTCGGCGATCTTCCCGCCCGGCACGGTGATCGCGGAGGCGGCGGTCAAGCTCATCGAGGAGCTGAACGACCGCCTCGGCTACGCCGCGCGCCAGGCGGCGGAGTAACCCACGCGGCCCGGACCCTGCTGGACCACGGCCCTCCCCTCGCGTGAGTGATCGACCATGGCACAGGCCCATCCTGAACTGATCCACCCCGTGATCCTGTGCGGCGGATCGGGAACCCGCCTCTGGCCGGCCTCACGCGAGAGCATGCCGAAGCAGTTCACCCCCCTGGTGAACGCCGAATCCTCCACCTTTCAGGATACGGCGCGCCGGGTGCTCGATTCGGCGGTGTTCGGCCGCCCGACGGTCATCAGCAACAGCGAGGCCCGCTTCATCGTCGCCGAGCAGCTGCTCCAGGCCGGGGTCGGCGCCGACATCGTGCTCGAACCCGAGCGGCGGGATTCGGCCGC
>NZ_VRUZ01000033.1:0-42655 GCF_008039485.1 Methylobacterium sp. WL69
GCCCGCCACGCCGAGGCCGTGCGGGCGGGGGAGGCCGCGCGGACCGGCCTCGACCGGACCGCCCGCGCCTACGAGGCCCTGCACCCGGCCCTGGTGACCGGCGGCACCGAAGCCGGGATCGCCCCGCCGGTCTCGGCCGCCCTCACCCCGGATGCCCATGACGCCCTCACCGCCCTTGCGGAGGCGACGCGGGCGGCGAGGCAGTCGCTCACCGGCACCCTGAGCGCCGCCGAGACCCTGCGCGGCGAGATCGACAGCCTCGGCCGGGCCGCCGAAGCGGCAGGCGCCCAGATGGAAGCCGCCGAGGCCGCAACGGCCGAGGCACGCATCGCCCTGCAAGCCGCGGAACTCGCCGCCGAGCGCGCGCAGACCCGGGCCGGCGCCCTGGCCGAGCGGACCGAAACCCTCGGACACGACGCCGCCCCGGCCCTCGCCGCCGCCGGCCTGACCCTCGCCGACCTCGACCGCGACGGCACGGCGGCCGCCCGGCGCGTGATGGCGGTCGCCGCCGGGCACCGGACCTTGAGCGAGCGCCGCCTCGCCCTGGAGCACGAGGTCCGGACGCTTTCCGTCGACATGGCCGGAGCCGTGGCGGCCCTCGCCGGCGCCGTGGCGGTCCATGACACCGCGAAAACCGCTCTTCAGGCCCGGACCGCGACCCTCGCGGAAACCCGGGCCCGGCGGGCGCCCCTCCTCGGCGGCGAGGAGACATCGGCGCACCGGACCCGGATCAACAAGGGTCGCGTCGCGGCGAATCTCGGCCTGAAGGCCGCCGTGGAGGCGAATCTCGCCGCCGTGACGGCGCTGGCCGGGGCGCGCAGCACCGCCGAACACGCGACCACCCGGCGGGAAACCGCCCTCGCCCGACACGCGGCGGCTCGGTCCGCGTTCGCGACGGCGTGCGGGGCGCGGGCACCGGAGGCGGTGGCCGCCCTCCTGGCACAGGCGCCGGAGATCCGGGCCGGCCTGCGGCGGGCGGCCGATGCGCGCGCCCGGGAGATCGACGACGCCACGGCGGCGCTGGCCACCCGCCGGGCCGACCGCGACGCCTATCTCACGGGTCCCGAGATCGATGTCGTGGCAACCCAGGCCGAGGCGGAGGCGGGTGCCGAGGCCATGGCGCGGCATCAGCAGCGCCTCGGCGCCATCGCGGCGGATCTTGCCCGCGAAGAGGCGGCGCGGGCCCAGGCCGCCGGCCTGGAGGCGCAGATCGGTACGGCGCGCGCTGAATTCGAGACCTGGGATGCCGTCAACGACGCCATCGGCTCGGCGGGGGGCGACAAGTTCCGACGCTTTGCGCAAGGCGTGACCCTCGAGCACCTCGTCCACCTCGCCAACGCACAGCTCGCCGCCCTGAGCCCGCGCTACCGCCTCGCCCGCGGTGCCACCACGGATCTCGCCCTCCACGTCCTCGACCGCGATATGGGGGATCACCTGCGCGCCACCCGCAGCCTGTCGGGCGGCGAGCGCTTCCTCGTCTCCCTGGCCCTGGCGCTGGCCCTCTCGGGGCTGGAGGGCCGGGATTCCTTCGTCGACACCCTGTTCATCGACGAGGGCTTCGGGTCGCTCGACGCCGAGACCCTGGATCTCGCCGTCGATGCCCTCGAGACGCTCCAGGGCCGGGGCCGCAAGGTCGGCGTCATCACCCACGTGGCGGCGATGATCGAGCGCATCGCCGTGCAGGTCCGGGTGGAGAAGCGCGGCAACGGCCGCAGCGTGGTCAGCGTCGTGGATGCCGGAATGCCCGCGCCCTAGTCAGCCCATGTGTTGAGCGGCAACTGCACCGGTTTGCGGCAGGCGATCGGCGCGTCCGAGATGCGCGGGGCGTCCCGAGACCCGTTTCGTGGACGTCCGGCCGCCCGTGCCGTGTCTGGCACGGGCGATGCTTGCCAGTTCCCGCTGCCGTCACGGCGGCAGGCGGGGCAACGGCGCCCCGCGAGGCGGACGGCGCGAGTCCGAATCCCTTGGCATGAGCGGCCGCGCGACGCGCGGGACCCGCGAACCTCGAGACGAGCACTCCATGGCCAGTTTCAAGACCGTGATGAAATCCGGTCATCCCCCGACCCTGTTCGCCGCGTTCCTCTACTTCGATTTCTGCTTCGCGATCTGGGTCCTGAACGGCGCCATGGGCCCGTTCATCACCGAGACCTACGGGCTCAGCCCGGCCCAGACCGGCTTCATGATCTCGCTGCCGATCCTGGCCGGGGCGATCATGCGCTTTCCCCTGGGCATCCTCGCCCAGTATATCGGCCGCAAGAACGCCGCGGTGACCGAGATGTCGATCATCATGGCGGCGATGGCCTACGGGTTCTTCTTCGTTCACACCTACAACGACGTGCTCGCCATGGGCGTGCTCCTCGGCATCGCCGGCGCCTCGTTCGGCGTCGCCCTGTCGCTGGGGTCGGGCTGGTTCCCGAAGGAGCACAAGGGCCTCGCCATGGGCATCGCGGGGGCCGGCAATTCCGGCACCGTGCTCGCCGTGCTGTTCGCGCCGCCGCTGGCCCAGGCCTATGGCTGGCAGACGGTCTACGGCTTCGCCGGCTGCGTCATGGCGATCCCCCTCGTGGTGATGATCGTGTTCGCGAAGGAGCCGCCGGATGCCGAGCACCAGTCCTTCAAGGAGCACGTCTCCTGCCTGTTCCAGAAGGACGGCTGGTCGTTCAACCTCATCTACATCATCACCTTCGGCGGCTTCATCGGCCTGTCGAACTTCCTGCCGACCTTCTTCTACGAGCAGTTCGGGGTCACCAAGGTCGAGGCCGGGCGCCTGACCATGCTGGCCGCCCTGATGGGCTCGGGCATCCGGGTGGTGGGCGGATACTTCGCCGACCGTATGGGCGGCATCCTCGTCCTGTCCGTGGTGCTGCTCGCCGCCGTCGCGTCGTTCCTGCTGCTCACGGCCACGCCGTCCCTCGTCGTCACTACGGGGCTGTTCATGCTGTGCTTCGCCGCCCTCGGGGCCGGCAACGGCGCCCTGTTCCAGCTCGTCCCCCTGCGCTGGCCGGCGAACACCGCTGTGGCGGGCTCGATGATCGGCGAAGTCGGGGCCCTCGGCGGCGCGATCCTGCCCAACGTCATGGGCCTGTCGAAGCAGTACACCGGCTCCTTCGCCTACGGCTTCGTCGGCTACGCCGTGTTCGCGGCGGTGGTGCTCGGCTGCCTGCTCCTGTGGCAGCGCAAGTGGGTCGGCACCTGGGTCGGGCCCCGCGGCAAGGTGTTGGACCCGGCCCCCGTCGAAGCGGCCAAAACCGGGCGCCTCGATCCCGTGACCGTCTGAAGCCTGAGCCGGACTACGCAGCTTCGAAGCGGGGACCTCCAGGTCCCCGTTCTCGTTCGCGCGCCGTCAGAGGGTTTCGCCCGCCACCAGGGCGAAGGTGAGGACATCGACGGACGCCGCGCCGGCGCGCAGGAGCGCACGGGACGCGGCATTGGCGGTGGCCCCGGTGGTGGCGACATCGTCGATGAGGAGGACGCGCCGGCCCTGGAGCTTCGGCCGGGCCGCCTCCCGCACCCGGAACGCGCCCTGAAGGTTGCGGGCGCGGGCGGCCCGCGACAGGCCGACCTGCGAGCGGGTCGCCTTCACGCGGGCAAGCGTCCGGGTGTCGGCGGGCAGGCCCGTGAGCGCGGCGATGCCCTGGGCGAGCAGGGCCGCCTGGTTGAAGCGCCGCCGCCACAGGCGCCAACGGTGGAGCGGCACCGGCACGAGGCAATCGGCCTGCCCCAGGAGTTCGGCCCCGGCGGTGGCCATCATGCGGGCCAGGGTCGGGGCGAGATCGAGGCGGTCGCCGTACTTGAAGCGGTGAACGAGGTCGCGGGCGAGGCCATCGTAGAGCACCGCGGCCCGTGCCCGACCGAAGACCGGCGGCTCGGCCATGGCCCGGGGCGAGAGCAGCGGGCCGGCGCCGTGATCGACGGAGAACGGCGTGCCGAGGCGCTGGCAATAGGGCCGCTCGATGAAGCGCAGTTGCGCCCAGCAGGCCGGACACAGGGCGTGGGGCTGCGCCGTGGCGGCTCCGCAGCCCGGGCAGGTCGGCGGATAGACGAGGCCGAGGGCGGCACCCCACGTGAGGCGCAGGCCGGTGGCGAGCTGGCGGATCGCGGCAATCATGCCGCGAACCTTATGCGATGTTCTACTTCTGCGCGACCGCCCCGTGGGCGGTCGCGCGGTATTCTCAGCGGGCCGGGGGCTGGGCCTGCTGCTGGCGGTCGCGCTTGTTCGCCTGGTGGCGCCCGACAGCACAGCCCGCCGCCGCACCGAGGACGCCGTGGCCGGCGACATGCCCGGCCACGCCGCCGACGGCCGCGCCCTTGAGGCAGCCCTTGGCCTCGGCGCCCGTGGTGGCCACGAGGGCCGTCAGGGCGAGGGCCGTACCGAACAGAATCGACTTCATGACGTGGATGCCTTCCGATGGATTCGTGGGAGACAGAACATCCGGGGCGACACCGGCGTTCCGTCCGCGGAAGCGTTCCATCGTCGCGCGCGCTGGTCCCGCCAGGGCCCGCGCGCCATGTTAACGAATCGATCCTCGACGCCCCGGACCCGATGACGCGACCGCCGCCCCTGTTCGACACCGCCCTGGCCCGCACCCGTCTCGCCCGGGCGCGCCGCGCCGGCCATGCCGATTTCCTCGTGACGCGCGTCTGCGACGACCTCGACGACCGCCTCGGCGCGGTCCTGCGGCGGTTCCCGCAGGCCCTCGACCTCGGGACACCGACGCCGGACGCCGCCCTGCGCCTGGCGGCGGGGGGACGCTGCGACGCGGTCCTGCGCCTGTCGCCCCTGGTGGAGGCGACGCCGGGCGTGGCGGTCGCCGTGGGCGATCCCGAGGCCCTCCCCGTCGCCCCCGCCACCGTCGACCTCGCCGTGTCGCTCCTGGCCCTCCAGCACGTCAACGACCTGCCCGGGGCCCTGGCGCAACTGCGCCGTGCCCTGAAGCCGGACGGATTGTTCATCGGCTGCCTTCTGGGCGGGCGCAGCCTGACGGAGTTGCGCCAGGCCTTCGGGCAGGCCGAGAGCGAAATCGAGGGCGGCGTCAGCCCGCGCGTCGCGCCGTTTGCCGAGGTGCGCGAGATGGGCAGCCTCCTGCAGCGGGCGGGCTTCGCCCTGCCGGTGACGGATATCGAGACCGTCACCGTGCGCTACGCCGATCCCTTCGCCCTGATGCGCGACCTGCGCGCCATGGGGCTGACCAACGTGCTGACCGAGCGACGCCGCACGCCCCTGCGCCGGACCACCCTGATGCGGGCGGCGGCCATCTACGCCGAGCGCTTCGCCGATCCGGATGGGCGCCTGCGCGCCACCTTCGAGATCCTGTGGCTCTCGGGCTGGGCGCCGCACGCGAGCCAGCAGGTGCCGCTCAAGCCCGGCAGCGCCCGCACCCGCCTCGCCGCGGCGCTCGGCACCACCGAACACGACCCCATGCGGAGTCCCTCATGAAGCAGCCCGGGCCCGAGCATCCCATCACCATCACGCCCCATGCCGGCCGCGTCCGCGTGCGGGTCGGCGGCGTGACCGTGGCCGAGACCGGTGCCGCCCTGGTCCTGACCGAGGCGGCCTATCCGCCGGTGTTCTACATCCCCCGCGCCGACGCGCAGTGGCACCACTTCGTCCCGAGCGCCCGCCGGAGCCATTGCCCGTACAAGGGCGAGGCCGGCTATTTCAGCCTGTCCGTCGATGGCACCGAACGGCCCGACGCCGTGTGGAGCTACGCGGATCCCTATCCGGCGGTGGCCGCGATCCGCGATCACCTTGCCTTCTATCCCGACCGGGTCGATGCCATCGAGGTCGTGCCGTAGGCCGGACGCCTCCTACCAAATCCGGTTGATCCCTTCGGGATGGCGAATTTGGGCTTCGCTCAAGCGCCGCGCGGGCTTCGTGATCCCTCAGCCGCTTCGATCAAGCGGCCGCCGGATCACTCGCGCACCTGAGACCAGAACGCCGCCTTGCGGCCGTGGGCCTTGCGCAGGCCGGCGCGGTACTCCGTATGGTCCGGCACCAGGGCGCCGGGATCGAGGCGGGCGTCGAGGGCTTCCAGGGTCGAGAGGTGGCGCGCGCCGTGCCCGTAGGCGGCCGAGCGCCCACGCTCCAGGATGTCGTCAACGAGGAGCCGGTAGAGGCGGGCCGCCGCCAGGGGCTCGCTGGCTTCCAGAACCTCGGCCGCCGGCACCAGGATCTCGTAGCGGCCCCCGTCCCAGGTGTGTTCGGCGACGAGGCGGGCAGCGCGATCGGGTTTCGGCCAGTGGGTGAAGAAGTGCAGGGCCCGGTACGGGTCGGGATGGGCGGCGGCGTGGGCGAAGGCGCGCTCCAGGGCGTCCTCGTCCTCGAAATCCGGCAGCTTGGCGAGATGCGCCCGCAGCATCCCGGCGTCCAGGCTGCGCACGAACTGCCCCCAGCGCAGGCCCTGCGCCTCCGACCCCCGCCCCAGGGCGTCGAGGAGGCGGATCTCGAGGTCGATCCGGGCGCGGTCGGGCGCCTCCGGATCGAACTGTCCGGTGACGATCTGCTCGCGGTTGACGACGACGAGGCCGCGTTTCTGCGGGCGGCGCACCCAGTCGAGGGCCTCATCCAAGCGCCCCGCCCCGAGAAGGCGTTCGGCGATCGCCGTCCGCTCCGGGTGCTCGGGCGCGGCCTCGCGCTCCAGGGCGATGAAGGCATCGACGTCACCGCGCCGGTCAGCCAGCATCTGGCGCAGGCGTAAGGTCCGCCTGCGCTCCAGCTGCAGGGCCCAGGCCTGGGCGCCCCCGGCCTTGACCGGACGCGGCGGCAGGGCAGCGGCCAAGCCCGAATCGAGGGACGCGAGGGCGGCCTCGGGCAGGTCCGGGATCAGGGCGTAGAGCAGATCCTCGACGAGGCCGTGCTCGTCCGCCGCCAGCATCGGGACGAGGCGCTCGGCGAAGGCAGCCGCCTCGGCGGGCGCGAGGCCCTTGCCCAAGGTCGCGGCGGCCTCGGCCGCGCGGTCGAAGACGCCGTGGACCTGCCCGCTCGAATCGTCGACCCGCGCCAGCACGCCCGGCGCGGCGGCGAGGAAGCGCAGCAGCCGGTCAAGGCCGGCCCGCGCGTCGAGGGGGGCGAGTTCGGCCACGACGGTGGTGAGCGTGGCATCGAGGTCGGCCGCGAAGGCGCGGCGCTTCTGCCAGTCGATGTAGCCGCTCGCCCGCTCCAGGGCCGTGAGGCGCCGGTCGATGAGGGCCGCGACGGCATCGGGCCCCTGGAGCCCGGCCACCGCCGCCGTGACCAGCTTCCTGAAGGCCGGGTTGCGCCCGGTCTCGTCCAGCACGAGGCGGATCAGCCGCTCCAGGCCGAGTTCGGTCAGGGTCTCGGGGCTCGGCGCGGTCTTTCGCGAGGCGCGTTTGGGCTTCGAGGCCGGTTTGGCCGTCGCCTGCTTCGTTTCCGCCTTGCGCGCCATACCGCGTCGCCTCCCATCAGAGCCGAAAGGTGTCGCGGGCGGCCCGCACCATCAAGGCCCCGGGGACCCTTCAGGGTCCCAGCAGATCGATGAGGAACGGGATCAGGGGCGCGTCGGCGGGCGGCATCGGCTGATCCCTAAGGTCGCGCGGGCGCACCCATTTCAGGGCCTGCCCCTCCATGGACCGGGGAATCCCCTCCCAGCGCCGGCAGACGTAGAGCGGCATGAGAAGGTGGAAGTCGGGATAGGCGTGGCTCGCGAAGGTGAGCGGCGCGAGGCAGGCCTCCTTCACGGCGATACCGAGCTCCTCGTGGAGTTCGCGGATCAGAGTCTCCTCCGGGCGCTCGCCGGGATCGACCTTGCCGCCGGGGAACTCCCACAGGCCGGCGAGCTGCTTGCCCGGCGGGCGCTGGGCCAGGAGCACCCGTCCGTCCGTATCGACGAGGGCCACGGCGACGACGAGGAGGATGCGCAGGGGAGCGATCGCAGGCCCGCTCATATCTTGAGACGGACTCATGTCTTGAGACCGGGTCATGGGGCGATGGCGAAGGTGGCGGACACGTCGGCCGCCGTCTCGATGGTGCCGGCGACGAGAGGCACGCGGACGTCCCTGGCCTTGGAGCGCATCGCCATCGGGGCGGGCATCGGCAGATCGGGCGACGAACCGGACGCCGCCGGCGAGCGGATGGCGACGACGCGCCCGAGGGTGACGCCGGCCGCCTCGGCGAGACGCGCGGCTTGCGCGGTCGCGTCCTTCATGGCGGCGACCCGCACGGCCGCCTCGGCGGCGTCGGGATCGCGCAGGCCGAAGCTGACGCCCTCGATTCGGTTGGCCCCGGTCTCGAGGGCGCGCCGCATGAGATCGCCGAGGCGGCCCATGTCGGCGAGCCGCAGGCGGACGGTGTTGGCTGCCCGGTAGCCGTCGGCCCGCTCGGTCATGGAGCCGTCGGGCTGGCGCACGCTGCGGGTCACGGGCTGAAGGGTCACCGCCGTGGTGCCGATGTCGGCCTCCGGCACCTTGAAGGTCTCGGCGAGCGCGATGAGCCCCTTGGCGGCCGCGCTCGCCGCGTCGAGGGCGACGGCCGGGGTCGCGCCCTTGGCCTCGACGCCGATCTCCACCGAGGCGAAATCGGGCGGCGTCTCGGCCCTGGCCCGGCCGACGACGTGAATGCGGCCGTCCTTCAGAGCGGACGCGTCCTCGGCGCGGGCGGGGACGAACCAGACGGTGGCCAGGGCGGCCAGGGCCAGGGTGCCGGCGCGGGCGCTCACGAGCGGTAATCCCCGTTGATGGCGATGTACCCTTGCGTCAGATCGCAGGTCCAGACGCGGGCGGCCCCCTCGCCGAGGCCGAGTTCGACCCGGATTTCGATGTCGGACTCGCGCATGACGGCGCTGGCTGCATCCTCGCTGTAATCGGGGTCGCGGGCGCCCTCGCGGGCGACGCGGACATCGCCGAACCAGATGGCGAGGCGGTCGCGGTCGGCCGGCTCGCCGGCCTTGCCCACCGCCATCACCACCCGGCCCCAGTTGGCGTCCTCGCCGGCCACCGCCGTCTTCACCAGGGGCGAGTTAGCGATGGACATGGCGATGCGGTGAGCCGAGGCGTCGCTCGTGGCGCCCTCCACCCGCACGGTGACGAACTTGCGCGCGCCCTCGCCGTCCTTGGCCACGAGCTGGGCCAGCTCCACCAAGAGATCGTCGAGCTTGTCCCGGAAGTCGGCCAGGCGCGGGTCGGCCGCGTCGGTGACGGGCGCGTTGCCCGCCGCACCCGTGGCGAACAGCATCAGGGTGTCGGAGGTGGAGGTGTCGCCATCCACCGTCACGCAGTTGAAGCTTTTCGCAGTTCCGGCGGTGAGTAGAGCCTGCAATACGGCCTGCGGCAGGGCGGCGTCGGTGAAGGCGAAGCTCAGCATCGTCGCCATGTCGGGGGCGATCATGCCGGCGCCCTTGGCGATGCCGTTGAGGGTCACCACCGTGCCGTCGATGCTGGCCCGGCGGGTGGCGAGCTTCGGAAACGTGTCGGTGGTCATGATCGCCTGGGCCGCCGCCGCCCAGGCGGCCGCGCCGCCCTCCGTGCGGGCGGCGCAGGCGGCGAGCACGCCCTCGAATTTGGTGGCGTCCAGGGGCTCGCCGATGACGCCCGTGGAGGCGATGAACACCGCTTCGGGCGCACACTCAGCGGCCCGCGCCGCGATGGCGGCGGTCAGCTCCACGGCCTCCCGGCCCCGCGCGCCGGTGAAGGCGTTGGCGTTGCCGGAATTCACCACGAGGGCCCGCGCGCCCGCGCTGCCCAGGGCGTGCCGGCACCAATCCACCGGGGCGGAGGGGCAGCGCGAGCGGGTGAACACGCCGGCGGCCTCGGTCCCTTCGGCCAGGGCGACGTAGAGCACGTCCGTGCGCCCGGAATAGCGGATGCCGGCCTGCGCCGTGGCGAGCCCGACCCCGGCGATGGCGGGGAGGTCCGGCTGGTGCCGGGGGGCGAGGGGCGAGACGGGAACGGTCTTGGCGGATGCCATCGGTGCGGGTCTCCGGCTGTCGGTCGCCTCGGGCGAGGGAGATCCCGGGCGAAGAAGGTCCCGGGCGCTGTGCCGGTTGGTGATTCCGGCGGCCGGGCGGTGTTGCCCCGGCCCCGCCCGCCCCGTCAACGGGGTCGACGACAAGGGAACGACTTCGCCGGACGAAGAATTGCCCTAGCAACAGCCGTCCGGGAAAGCGCGCGGTGGGCTTGTGTCGTGGGCCCGGCGTGGCTTAGCATGTTGCGATGCAACCCATTCGAGGTGACGATCACGGTATGGCCAGGCGCACATGGGGAGCCCCGACCATGGAACAGACCGCCTCGTCCGGTGGCGCCTACGGTGTCCAGGTTCTGATCGCAGGGCGCCAGAAGCACTGGCGTGACGATGTCGCCGCCCAGATCCGCCGCGCCGGCTACGCCACCACCACGGTCGATTGCGGGGTCGACGCCATGACCGTCCTGGCGCTCGGCCTGCCCGTGGACGTTCTCGTCACGGATCTCGGCCTCACGGGCGAACTCGGGTGCGTGAAACTCGCCCTGGAGGCCCGCGCCCTGCGTCCCGATCTGCGCATCGTCTTCGCCAGCGACGTTCCCCACGCGACCGTCGAGGCCACGGGCCTCGACACGGGAGAACTCTACGTGGTGGAGGCCGAGCGCACGGACGCCGTGGCCATCACCGTCCGCGAGGCCCTCGGCACCCGGGCCTGATTCGCCGACCCGCCCGCGCGTCGCGCGCACCGGCGGCTCTCGTCACGCCGCCAGCCCCTTGAGCGCGCGGGCGCGTTCATCTTCGGTCAAACGACGCAGGGTCGGACCCGAGGTCCAGACCAGCATCGGCACGATGCGCCGGCCCGGGAAGATCTGGGCGAGGAGGGCGGCGTAGAGCGCGATCTGCCCGGCATCCGCATCCGACAGGGGCGCATCCTCGGCTGGCGGGCGACCGGTCTTGAAGTCGGCGACCACCACCGTCTCGGGTCCGACCGCGAGGCGATCGACGCGGCCGAAGACCGGGCGCTCGGTCCCCTCGACCACGACACGGCCCGACAGGGTCACCTCCGCCCTGGCATCCCGCGCGAACAGGGGCGCGAGATCCGGCTCATCGAGGAGCCGCATCGTGGCGGCCACGATGGCTTTTCGCGCGGCGTCCTCGAGGGTCGGCGCGCGGGCGCGCACGAAGCGGGTCGCGGCTTTCCTGCGCAGTGCCGGGTCGAGGCGCGGCAGGTGCTCGATGAGCGAATGGATCAGCACGCCCCGGCGCCGGGCCTGGGCATCGCCCTGGCGCCGGCCGGGCGTGCGCTGGGAATCCGCCGCGCCGAGCGCACCGGAGGGGCTCACGGGCGGGGCGGGCTCGGTCTCGTCCGGCGCGGGTGTTTCGAGCCACGGCGGCACGGCGTCCGCCTGGGCCGGCGCGGCGGCGGCGGAGGCGGGGGCCGCGGCGGCACCGCCCTCGTGCCAGAGGGTGACGGGGCCGTAGGGCCGCTCCATCGCGGTGCCCGGACCGATATCCTCCTCGACGCCACGCCGGATCATCTCGCACCAGGCGGTCTCGCCCCCGGTCTCGTGCCCGCGATAGGGGGCGACGACGAGGCGATCGGCGGCCCGGGTCATGGCCACGTAGAGCAGGCGGTGGTGCTCCTCGCGGGCGCGGGCCTGGAGGCCGGCCCGCGCCGCGCCGATGGGTTCGCTGTCATAGGTCTTGGCGCTCGACCAGACCGGCGGCAGCCCCCCCGCCAGGGTGAAAAGCGGCGGATCGTTGCGGCCGAGGGGCTCGCTGCCGTCGATGATCACCACGAGGGGCGCCTCCAGGCCCTTGGCCCCGTGGACGGTCATCACCCGGACCTCGTCGCGGCCGGATTCGAGGTCGCGCTTGACCGTGTGCCCGGCCTCGCCGCGCCCCGGCACCGTGGCGTAGCGGGCAAGGAAGCCTCCGAGGGAGGACGCCTCGCCGGCCTGCTCGGCCTGGGCTGCGGTGGCGAGGAACACGTCGATGGCGTCCCCGGCCTCGCCGCCGAGCCGGGAGACCAGGGCGCGGCGCCCGCCATGGGCGCCGAGGATGGCGGCGTAGAACGCGAACGGGCCTTCGCAGGCGGCCAGACGGATCCACAGGCGCAGGGCGTCCCGGCCCCGGATCGCGGCGGGATCGCCGGCGGCGGCGTGGCGGGCCAGCGCATCCTCGAGGGTCTCGGACTCCTCCCGCCGGGCGGCGATGCGCACGAGGTCGTCGTCGTCGAGGCCGACGAGGGGTGTCTTCAGGGCCCCCGCGAGGGTCAGGTCGTCGGCGGGCAGGAGGCCGGCCCGCCCCACCGCCACGAGGTCGTTGACGGCGATGTGGGCGGCGATGTCGAGGCGGTCCTGGCCGGCCACGGGCACGCCCAGTCCCTTCATGGCGCGGATCACCTCCTCGAACGCCACCGAGCGCTTGCGCACCAGGATGAGGATGTCGCCCGGACGCCAGACCCGGCCGGTCTCGTCGCCCGTGGTGATCCAGGTCGCGGCCGCCCGTGCCACGCGCCGCGCGGTGACGACGGCCGGAGCGTTGGCCTCGGGCGCATCCACGGGGGCGGCCCAGGCATCGGGGTCCGCCTCGGCCTGCGGCTCGGCGACGGGCCAGAGTTCGAGGGCGCCGGGGGCGGTCGCCCGCGCGGTGGTATGGACGGTGCCGATTCCGGTGTCCTCGAACGACAGCCCCTCGTAATGCTCGGGAACCTTGAAGGTGGCATCCACCGCCCCGAGGACGCCCCGGGTCGAGCGGAACGACAGGGTGAGGTGGACGTCCTCGAACGGCAGGTCGGCGGCGGCGGCGGCCTTGATCCATTCCCGCCGGGTGGTCTCGAACTCGCGGGGCTCGGCGCCCTGGAAGCTGTAGATCGACTGCTTGGGGTCGCCCACGGCAAAGCGCGTCCGCGCGACCTCGCGGGCGCCCGCGCCGGCGGCGAACTCGGCGGTGATCCGGCGCAGGATCTCCCATTGAAGCGGGTTGGTGTCCTGCGCCTCGTCGACGAGGACGTGGTCGATGCCCCGGTCGAGCTTGTACAGGACCCAGGCGGAATCGACCCGGGCCAGGAGATCGAGGGTCTTGTGGATCAAATCGTCGAAGTCGAGGGCGCCGAGGCGCGCCTTCTCGGCCTCGACCCGACGGTGGATCTCGGCCGCCAGGGTGAACAGGGCGCGGGTGCGCTCCAGGGCGCGCACGCCGCGTAAGGAATCGTCGAGGGGCGCGATCCGGTCGCGCTCGTCGGCGAGGGCCTGGCGGGCCTCTTCCGGCACCGCCTTGGTGCCGAGACTCCGGTCGGCCTTCGGGCTGCCGTCCTTGGTGAAGAACACCGCGCGATACGCCTCGACCCGTCCGGGTCCCTCGGTGGCCTCGGCCTCCAGGAGCTTGTCGGCCAGCCCCTCGTCGGTGGATTTGCCCGTGCGCAGGCGGGCGGCGAAGTCCGTGAGATCGCCGAGCCCGCCCGCGAGGATGCGGGCCTCGACGGCGGCCACCGTCTCGCCGGCCTTGAGGTCGAGGGCGCTGGCGAGGGCGGCGAACGACCGTTCGAGCCCGCCGCGCTGCGCGAACACGCCCCGCGCGCGCAGGGCCGTGCGGATCGTCCGGCGCAGGATGTCGCCCGTTGCCTCGGCGCTGACGATGGCCCAGGCCGCCGCGAGGTCCCGATCCGCGCGCGCCGAGATCGCTTCGGCGTAGACCGCGTCCACCGCCGCCGCGAAGGCCGCGTCCGCGTGGTCGTCGTCCAAGACCTCGAAGCGGGCCGGGACGTTGGCCTCGAACGGGAACATGTGCAGCAGCCGCTCGCACAGGGCGTGCAGGGTCTCGATCTTGAGCCCCCCCGGCGTCTCCACCGCCCGGGCGAACAGGCGCCGCGCCGCCCGCAGCGTCTCTCGCGAGGGCGGCTCCCCGGTGAGCGCCGTCAGTTCCTGCGTCAGGGTGGGCGCGTCGAGGGTGACCCAGCGGCCGAGCACCCGGAACACCCGGATCGACATGTTGGCGGCCGCCGCCTTGGTGAAGGTCAGGCACAGGATGCGCGCCGGCGGCGCCCCGTCCAGCAGCAGCCGCACCACCCGGTCGGTGAGCACCTTGGTCTTGCCCGCCCCCGCATTGGCAGAGACCCAGGCCGAGGCGTGCGGATCGGCGGCC
Organism: Methylobacterium sp. WL69; assembly: GCF_008039485.1. Lineage (NCBI taxonomy): Bacteria > Pseudomonadati > Pseudomonadota > Alphaproteobacteria > Hyphomicrobiales > Methylobacteriaceae > Methylobacterium > Methylobacterium sp. WL69. The sequence goes on from NZ_VRUZ01000033.1 coordinate 14,060, forward strand.
CGGCGCTGGGACGCCTGGGTGAGGTCGTCGACCACGAAGGCCTTCGGCGAATGGGCCGTCATCAGCCGTCTCCCTCGCCGCCGAGCGACCATTCGAGCACCCGGGCGAGGTGGTCGTAATCGCCGTAGGACTTGGCGAATTTCGGGTAGGGGCGCGACGTGTAGGCCGCCTCGCCGGTGAAGAAACGGGCGAGGAGGCCGCGCAGGCGGCCCTCGTGTTCGGAAACGATGGCGGCGACCTCGCGGTCATCGCCCTTCGGCGGCTTCACGGGGAGCGGCTCGAACGGTTTGCGACCGCCGGACGCGTACACGTAGAGCAGGTCCGGCGTCACGGGCGTCCGGGGCAGCCCATCGAAGGCGCCGTGCAGGAGCATGGCCGCCTCCAGGGTAAGCTGCGGCGAGAAGCCGGCGAAAACCTCCTTGTTGCTCGGCGGCTGGCCGGTCTTGTAGTCGACGATGCAGGCGGTCCCGTCGCGGCCGAGCTCGATCCGGTCGGCGCGGGCGCGCAGGGTGAAGGTCTCGTTGCCCAGCGGGATCAGCCACTTGCCCGAGACTTCGCCGTGGACCCGGGTGAGACCGTCCCGGCGCGCGGTTTCCCAGTCGAGAAACTTGGAAGCGAGGCGTTCATAGCGCGGCCACCACTCGGCGTAGAGCGCAGGATACGTCCCGGAGATCGCAGCAAACTCCTTGGTGGCGATGGCCGCGAGTCGATCGTGCGCGACACCTGGCTCGGGCAGCGTCTCCGGAAAGGCCTGCGCGAACTTTCCCAAAATCTCGTGGATCAGGGTGCCGCGCTCGCTCGCGCCGGGCTGCGCCGCCACGGGCTCCAGGGGATCGAGGCCGAGCACGTGGCGGGCGAAGATCACGTAGGGGTCGCGCACCAGGGTCTCGATCTCGGTGACGCTCAGGGTGCGGGGGAACAGGGCCGGGTCCGGGCGGGGCTTGGGCTGGGAGAGGCGCGGCACCGGACCGGCGCCCCGGTCGAGGTGGGCGGCATAGGCGGTGAACCGCCGGCCGCCCGCCACGGCCCGCTCCCAGCACGCCTCCCCGGCGAACGCGCGCAGGCGCTGTAGGAAGCGCGACGGCACCGTCGGCGCGCCCTCGCGCTTGGCCGCCCGGGTGATGACGGCGTCGCGATGGCCCAGGGCCTGGACGAAGTCGTGGGCGCTCTGGCCGATGCGGCGCTCGGGCGGGTTGAGGCCGACGCGCTCGCGCATGGGCCGGTTGAGGAAGGCGTCGGTGACCGTCTTCATCGGCCACACGCCCTCGTCGAGGCCGCCGAGGACGATGCGGTCGACGCTCATGAGCCGGGCCTCCAGGAGGCCGAGGATGCGCAGGCGCGGATGCGGGCGCCCGCCGCCGCAGGCCACGGGCCGTTCGGTGGTGAGGGCCGTGAAGAAGGCCGGGTAGTCGGAGAACTGTCCGGGAATCCGGAAGGGCGCGCCGGGCTTCATCTCGTCGGGGATCGCGGCGATGTCATCGAACAGGCTGTCGAGGACGTCGAGGGAGGCGTCGTCGACGGGCTCGGATTCTCCCTCGGCCGGCGGGGCCAGCAGCGCCTCGACGGTGGCGCGGTGGCACGCGGCGTAGGCGACGAGGTTGCCGAGGCCGTCGTGGTCGGTCCGAAGGAAGCCGGCGAAGGCCGCCTCCAGGCGGGCGAGGATGTCGGCGGCGAGGTCCCAGTCGTGGTCGACGAGGCGGCGCTTGGCCCGGGGCCGGCGTCCGGTGGCGCCGCGCTGATCGACCACCGCCCGGTGCAGGCCGACAAAGCCCGGCCCGGGGGCGGGACCGCGCAGGGCACCGATCTCCAGGGCGGCGGCGGCCCGGACCACCTCGCTCCGCGGCAGGCCGAGGCGCACGAACGGATGGGCCAGGAGGGTGATGATCCGGGCCGGCTGAAGGTCGGCGGCGCATTCGGCGGTGAGCCGCGCGAGGCGTCCGGCCCGGCTGCACGACAGGGCCTCGCCGGCGGAATCCTCGGCGACGATGCCCCAGCGGGCGAGCTCGGCCGCGACCCGGACGGCGAGGTTCCGGTCGGGGGTGACGAGGGCGGCGGTGGCGCCGGGCGTCTCCAGGGTTTCGCGCAGGGCGATGGCGATGCTCAGGGCCTCCTCGCGCTCGTCGGAGACCTCGACCACGGCGATCCCCGCCATGCCGGCCCCGCCGAGCAACAGGCGGGCCTCCGGGTCGAGGTCCGCCCAGGCCTCCGTGGTCTCGGCGGGCCGCAGGGCCTGCGAGAGCAGGTCCGCGCGGGCTTGGGCCGCCGCATCCGGGTCTCCGAGACCGGCGATCGCCCCGCGCGCGAGATCGAGGCCGGTCGGCCCGAGAAGCCGGTGCAGAATCGCCTGCGGGTGGCCGTGGGCGATCGTCTTGGCGCTGCCCTCGCCCGTCTCGATGGCATCCCAGCCGGCCGTGTCGAGGCGCGTGTCGAGGCCCGGCAGCACCACGGCGCCCCGGGGAAGCCCCCGCACCGCCGCGATGAGGCGGGTGGTCGCCGGGACCGAGCCCGTGGAGCCGGCGACGATCACCGGATCGGCCGGGCGCTCGCGGCGCAGGCGGTCGGCCTCCGCCACCAGCAGGCGGCGCGAGCGCGCGACGGGGTCGCTCATGTGCCGCTCGGCGAGGATTCCGGGCCAGTGCTCGGCGGCGATCTTCACGAAATCCAGGGTCAGGCCGAAGTAGCGCGAGTACTCCACCTCGACGGCGCCGCCGATCTCCGCCCAGGGCAGCCCCTCGACGGTGAGGGCGTCCATGAGGTGCTCGAGGTCGGCGGCCAGCGCCACGGCGTCGGCGGGCGAGGACGGCACCAGGAAGGGCACGTCGTCGTCCATGGGCAGGAGGGTGCGGTCTACGGCCTCGGCCCATTGCTGGACGAGGCGGGCGAGGATCAGCCGGCGTTCCAGGGGCGGCATGGCGGGGGCGAGCACGTCCGGCCCGTTCTCGAGAAGCGGAGTCGTGGCGAGATCGAGTTCGGCCTCGTCGGCCTCGCCGAGGGGCACCATCCGGGGCAGGAGGGCGGCCCGGCCCAGGCGCTGGGCCAGCAGCGCCGAGAACGCCTTCGCGGCCCGGCGCGTCGGCAGGTAGAGGGTGACGGCGGCGAGGGCGAAGGGATCGTCCCCGAGGTCGCCCACGAGCCGGCCGGAGAGCAGGGCGTCGGCGAGGGTCGGCAGGAACGGTGCGCCGGGGGGGATGGTGAAGACGCGGGAGGGGCTGGCGGGCTCGTCGTCGCTCGTGTGCGTCAGCTCAGCCACCGTTGGCGTTCGTGGGACGAATTGAGGCGCCTGTCATCGCGGAAACGCGATGCTCCATCGGACCATCGGTCAGCATAAGCCCAGGGCGGGAGCTTGCAATGCGGCGCCGTGAAGCCGCCTACAGCACCTGCGCGCTGGCCTTCACGCGGGCCTCGGCCGCGACGATGGCTTCCGGCGTGCCGACGTGGAGCCACTGCCCGTCGAGGCGCAGGCCGTGGAGGCGGCCGGCGGCGATGGCGCGGTCGAACAGGAGGTTGAGGGAGAACGCACCCTCGGGCGTGTCCGCGAACAGCCCGGGCTTCAGGATGGCGACGCCCGCATAGATGAACGGCGCGACCTCGCGCTCGCCGCGCCGCTCCAGGCGCCCGTCGGACGCCATCACGAAATCGCCCGCGCCCTCGTAGCCGAGGCTGGTGGCGGTGGGGGCGACGAGGAGCAGGATGTCCATGGTCCCGGGCGACCAAGCGGCGACGAGGCGGCCGAGGTTCGAGTCCGGCCCCTCGAGCCAGAACGAATCCGCGTTGAAGACCACGAACGGATCGTCGCCGAGGAGCGGCAGGGCCTTCTTCACGCCGCCGCCGGTCTCCAGCAGTCGGTCGCGCTCGTCGGAGATCACGATCTCGGGGGCGGTCCGGCGCTTGCCGACATGCCCCTCGATGAGGTCGGCGAGGTAGTGGACGTTGACCACGGCCTCCGTGATCCCGCCCTCCGCAGCCCGGTCGAGGGCGTGGTCGAGGAGGGCGCGGCCGGCCACCTCGACGAGGGGTTTCGGCACCGTCGCGGTGATGGGGCGCATGCGCTTGCCGAGGCCGGCGGCGAGGACGAAGGCGCGGGTGATGGGGGGCGTGTCGGACATTCCGGCGGGGTCTCGCATCGCGCTTCCGGGCGCAGGTGGGATGAACGCGGGCGAGCCGGCCCGGTCGAATTCAAGCAGGCAGTCGCACGGTGCCGTCGGCCCGCGGGATCAAGTCCGGGTTCCAGGCCACCTCCCACAGGGTCCCGTCGGGATCGGCGAAGTAGCCCGAATAGCCGCCCCAGAACGCGTCCCGGGCGGGTTTCACCAGGGTGGCGCCGGCGCGCACGGCCTCCGCCAGCACCGCATCGGTCTCCGCCCGGCTCGCGGTGTTGTGGGCCAGGGCGAAGCCGCGAAAGCCGCTGCCTTCGACCGCGACGCCGGCATCCTCGGCCAGGGCCGTATGGGGATAGAGCGACAGGACGAGTCCGCCGAGCTGAAAGAAGGCCACGCCCTCGGAGGCGTAGGCCGAGCGGGTCCAGCCGAGGGCCTCGTAGAAGCGCGACGCCCGGGCGAGGTCGGCGACGCCGAGGGTCACGAGGGTCAGGCGCGGGTCCATCTCAGGCGTCCTCGGGCGCGGCGTCCGGTGCGGCCTTCGGCACGAGGTCGGGCAGGTGCTCGGCGTGCCACAGGCGCAGGCGGGTCAGGGCCGGGTGGGCGAGGTTGCGGGTGAGGTAGCCCTCGATGCGCGGCAGGTGGGCGAGGTAGCCGGGCTTGCCGTCGCGCCGGTCGAGGCGGGCGAAGATGCCGAGGATCTTGGTGGCGCGCTGCGCCGCCAGCACCGCGTAGGCGCGGGCGAAGCCCTGCATGTCGAAATCGGGCTCGCGGTTGCGGCGCTCGCGGACGTAGAGCCCGAGCAGGCGCAGCTCGAACTCGGCGGTCGCATCGACCCGCGCGTCCTGCAGCAGGGAGGCGAGGTCGTAGGCCGGGTGCCCGAGCACGGCATCCTGGAAGTCGATGAGGCCGATGCGCTCCAGGCCTTCGCGCTGGGGCAGCCAGATCAGGTTCGGCGAGTGATAGTCCCGCAGGGTCCAGGTCGGGCGCTCGGGAATGAGCCCCCCTAGAACCTCCGCCCAGAGGGCGACGAACTCCGAGCGGGCCGGGCCTGGCAGATCCGCCCCCCGGATCGCCGGGCAGTACCAGTCGGGCAGCAGCTCGGTCTCGAACACCAGGGCTTCGAGGTCGTAGGGCGGCAGGACGTGGTCGATCCCGTCGGCCACGGGCAGCACGCCGGGCAGTTCCGTGGCGTGGAGCTTGGCGAGCAGGCGCACGGCCTCGGCGTAGCGCTCGGGACGCGGGCCGCTGGCATCCACCACCGGCTCCGAGCCGAGGTCCTCGATGATGAGGAGGCCCTCGTTGAGGTCCTCGCCGTAGATGCGCGGGGCCGAGAAGCCCAGCGCCCGCAGGCCGCGATCGACGCCGACGAAGGCGTGGACGCTCTCGGCGAGCTTGACGATGGCGCTGTAGGGCTTGCCGTTGCGCACCGGCGGGCCGTCGCTGCGGGGCGGCGACACCATCAGCACGGCGCGGGCGCCGTCCGGCTTTATCAAACGCTCGTAGGCGCGCGAAGAGGCATCGCCCTGCATCGGAATGCGCGCGGCCTCGTCCCAGCCGCTGCGCACGAGGAGGATGCGCAGGGCCCTGGCCCGCTTCAGCCGGGCGTCCATGCCGCCGGACCCGTCGATGCGGGCAAAGCGCGCGCCGTCGCCGAACTCCGCCCGCAGGGAGAGATCGACGGTGAGGATGGGCCCAGCGCGGTCGCCGAGGCGCTCGGGCCATTCCACCAGGGTGATGGCCGCCTCCGTCATCTCGTCGAAGCCGAGCTCGACGAGTTCGTCGGGGCTGCGCAGGCGGTAGAGGTCGGCATGGACGATCTGGCGTCCGCCCGGCGCCTCGTAGGGCTGGATCAGGGTGAAGGTCGGGCTCGGCACGTCGAGGTCGGGCGTGGCGGTTAGTTCGCGGATCAGCGCGCGGGCGAGGGTCGTCTTGCCGCCGCCGAGGCCGCCCGACAGGGCGACGAGATCGCCCGGCTGAAGGAGCTCGGCCAGGAAGCGGCCGAGATCCTCGGTGGCGCCCTCGTCGGGGAGCATGATCTCCCAGGCCGCCCGCACGTCACGCTGGGGCGAATCCGCACCGTCCTCGTTCAACGCCCAACTCCTACCGTGGCCGCGAGCCGTCGCGGGGCCGCACGATACCCGTCATCATAGACGCGCATCCTTAACCAAAACCCCGGAACGGCCGAAGGCTCCCGAATCGGCGACGCTTCCTACTCGGCGGCGGCCCGGCGGGCCGTGCCGGCGGCGATGGGGAAGGTGCAGGTGACGCGGGTGCCGACCCCCGGGGCGGATTCGAGGGCGACCCGGCCGCCGTGCAGTTCGACGAAGGAGCGCACGATGGACAGGCCGAGGCCGACGCCGCGATGGCGGGTCCCCAGGGTGTTGCTCTCGAACCGGTCGAACACCCGGGCGGCGACCTCCTCGGGCATGCCCTGGCCGTAGTCGATGACCGCGAGGGTGAGGTCCGTGGCGCTGCGCCGGACCTCGACGCGGACCTGCTGGCCCGGTGCGGAGAAGCCCACGGCGTTGGAGAGCAGGTTGAACAGGATCTGGCGCACCCGCTTGCCGTCGGCGACGAAGCTGCCGATGTCCTCGGGCACGTCGAGGTCGAGGCCGATGGCCGCCTCGGCGAAGCGATCCTCCAGGCCGCGCACGGCCGCCTCGACGGTGGCGCGGACATCCACGACCTCGCGCGACAGCTCGAGGGAGCCGGCATCGATGGAGGCGAGATCCAAGATGTCGTTGATCATCACCAGGAGCGCGCCCGACGAGCGCATGATGTGGCCGGAATATTCGCGTTGGCGCTCGTTGAGGGCGCCCACGGTCTCGTCGCCGAGGAGCTGGGTGAAGCCGATGATGTTGGTGAGCGGCGAGCGCAGCTCGTAGGAGACGTGGTTCACGAAGGTGTCGCGCAGCTGCGAGGTCCGCTCCAGGGCGTCGTTCTTGTCGGTGAGCGCCCGCTCGACGTTCACGCTCGCGGTGACGTCGATGAGGGTGAGGAGGGTGGCGCCCTCCGGCAGGGGCTGGGCGGCGCAGTCGAGGACGGTGCCGTCGATCACCTCGAGGCGGCAGGTCAGGCCGGCACGGCTCTCCAGGCCCGTGATGGCGCCGCGGATGTCGAGCCACGGCTCCTCGTCGGGCGCGAGGGCGCGGCAGGCCGCGATCACCGCGTCGACGCGGGGGCGCTCGGACAGGGTGGCGGCGTCGAGGCGCCACAGGGTGGCGAAGGCACGGTTGGCGAAGGTGAGGCGGCCGTCGGCGCCGAACACCGCCACGGGCTCCTTGAGGGTGTCGAGGGTCTCGGCCTGCACCCGCATCAGCGCGTTGTAGCGCGATTCGAGCTTCATGTTCTCCGAGACGTCGTCGAACAGGTAGGTCAGGCCGCCCTGCGGATTGGGGTCGGCGACGACGCGCAGGGACCGCCCGTCGGGCAGGTACCACCACGCCTCGCTGGCCTCCACGGCGCGGTAGGCGGCGAGCACGTCGGCCTTCCACGACTTGAAATCGGCCTGCTCGGGCAGTTTTCGCGAGGCGCGGAGGCGATCGAGGATCTCGCCGTCGAGGGGCCGGCCCTCGAGGAAGGCCTGGTCGAGGCCCCAGAGCTGGCGGTAGGCGGCGTTGTGGAAGATGAGGCGCTGGCGGGCGTCGAACATCGCCACCGCCGTGGGCAGCTGGTCGAGGGTACGGACGTTGGCGTCCATCTGGCGCTGGAGGTCGGCGCGCACGCTCTCCAGCTCCGAGACGTCGACGGCGATGCCGACGCGGCCGGCCTCCACGGCGCTCTCCGTCACGTCGAGGATGCGCAGGCCGCCGGCCACCACGGCGGAGAGGCGCAGGGCGGGGCGGCCGCCGGTGGGCGTCCGGGTGCCGTCGTCCCGGGCGATGAGGTCGCGGGCCTGGCGGTCGAGGAGCTCGAGGCCGAGCGCCGCCTCGCGGCTGTCGGCTTCCACGGCGGCCACGTAGGCGGTGTTGACCCAGGCGAGCGCCCCGTCGCGGTTGCGCCGCCACAGGGGCTGGGGGATCGCGTCGAGGAGTCCGCCCAGCGCCGCGAGGCCGCGCCGCGCCTCGTCGAGGGTGAGGCGCAAGTCCATGAGTTCACGGCGTTCTTCCGTGGTCTCGCGCAGGCGCAGGAGGGCGCGGCCGGCGAGCGCCTGGCCCTGGACCTCGACGAAGCGGCCGTCCTGGGTGCGCAGGCTGAGGCGGAAGCCGGTGCCGCGGGCGCGCAGGCCGTCCACGGCGGCGGTGAGATCGCGGGCGTCGGAGGGCTGGAGCCAGGCGTCGAACTGGAGGAGGTGGTCGGGATCGTCGGCCGAGAGCCGGCGTCCGTCGAGGGCGAGGCCGGTGTCGCCCTCGATGAGTCCGGAGCCGCGGCCGGTCCAGGTGACGATGACCTGGCGCTCGGAATGCAGCAGCATCTCGGCGCGGTCGTGGGCGCCGCGCAGGCGGGTGAGCTCGCGGGTGAGCTCCGCGTCGCGGTGGCTCCAGCGGGCGCGCTCGCGCATGTGGAGCAGGGCCAGGATGGTGGAGAACACCGTCAGCCCGATGAGAATCGCGAGGCCGACGGCGTTGTGGGTGTGCGGCCCGAGGCCGATGGTCCAGGCGGACGGGTCCGTTCCGGGCGCGGCGGCCCGCGCCGGTCCACCGGCTGCAGCGACGACGACAGCGCCGGCGCACACCACGGCGCGCGCCGTTCGATCGACCCTCATGATCCGGTCCGCCCCCACGAATCCCCGACGCGGCGCCGAACGCGCCGATCCCGCCTCCGGCCCCGCGGGGCCGTCGGCGGATCACTCCACCTGAGGAATCGACCCACAGTAGCGCGAGGCGGATTCGTCCCGGAAGAGGGTTGAGGCGGACTTCTCCGGTTTCGGGCACGCGGGCCGCCGGGGCCGCAGAAAAGTCACAGTGCGGTCAAGCTGGCGGGCCGGCCCGTTCACAAAAAAAGCCCGGCGGGAAGCCGGGCCTTTTCACGAGTCGGTGAGGAGCCGGGGCGCCCCCGGAGGGACGCCTCGGAGGAGCGCCGGGCTCAGTAGCGGTAGTGGTCGGGCTTGAACGGGCCGGTCTCGGAGACGCCGATATAGGCGGCCTGCTCGGGGCTGAGCTTCGACAGCTTCACGCCGATCTTCTCGAGGTGCAGGAGGGCGACCTTCTCGTCGAGGGCCTTGGGCAGGGTGTAGACCTGCTTCTCGTACTTGCCCGGGTTGGTCCAGAGCTCGATCTGGGCGAGGGTCTGATTCGTGAACGAGGCCGACATCACGAAGGACGGGTGGCCGGTGGCGTTGCCGAGGTTCACCAGGCGCCCCTCCGACAGGAGGATGATGCGGTGGCCGTCGGCGAAGGTGATCTCGTCCACCTGCGGCTTGATGTTGGACCACTTGAGGTTCTTCAGGCCGGCGACCTGGATCTCGTTGTCGAAGTGGCCGATGTTGCACACGATGGCCCGGTCCTTCATCGCCCGCATGTGGTCGAGGGTGATGATGTCCTTGTTGCCGGTGGCGGTCACGAAGATGTCGGCGCGGGGCGCGGCGTCTTCCATGGTGACGACCTCGTAGCCTTCCATGGCGGCCTGGAGGGCGCAGATCGGATCGACCTCCGACACCAGGACGCGGCAGCCGGCGTGGCGCAGCGACGAGGCCGAACCCTTGCCGACATCGCCGAAGCCGGCGACCATGGCGACCTTGCCGGCCATCATCACGTCGGTGCCGCGGCGGATGCCGTCGACGAGGGATTCACGGCAGCCGTAGAGGTTGTCGAACTTCGACTTGGTGACGGCGTCGTTCACGTTGATGGCCGGGAAGAGCAGCTTGCCCTCCTTGGCGAGGTTGTAGAGGCGGTGCACGCCCGTGGTGGTCTCTTCCGAGACGCCCTTGATGGAATCGGCCAGACCCGCGAACCAGCCCTTGGGCTTCTCGGCGAGCTTCTTCTTCAGGAGGGCGAAGAAGATCTCTTCCTCTTCCGATTCCGGCTTGTCGAGGAAGGCGGTGTCGCCGTTCTCGGCGCGCAGGCCGAGGTGCACGAACATGGTGGCGTCGCCGCCGTCGTCCAGAATCATGTTCGGCATGCCGCCGCCGTGCCAGTCGAACAGCTTCGAGGTGTAGTCCCAGTACTCCTCCAGGGTCTCGCCCTTGATGGCGAAGACCGGGATGCCGGCGGCCGCGATGGCGGCGGCGGCGTGGTCCTGGGTCGAGTAGATGTTGCACGAGACCCAGCGGATGTCGGCGCCGAGGGCCGCCAGGGTCTCGATGAGCACGGCCGTCTGGATCGTCATGTGCAGCGAGCCGGCGATCTTCGCGCCCTTCAGGGGCTGCGACGGACCGTACTCCTCGCGCGTCGCCATGAGGCCGGGCATCTCGGTCTCGGCGATGGAGATCTCCTTGCGGCCGTACTCGGCCAGCGCGATGTCCTTGACGATGTAATCCTGAGCCATGGGGGTTCCGTCTCTCCGCTGCGTGTTGGCCGGGGCTATAGCAGGCGACGGGATGCGAGGCAATCAAGACATAAAGATGTCTTTATGCGAGGGGTTCCAAGGTGGCTGGGTGGGGTGGGGTACGGTGGTCGCCTGTTCGGTCGCGGGCGCCATGCCTGCCGACTCGACCCCCATCCGATGACGGCCTTCGCCTAAAGTTCAATCCGGCGGCCGGTGGTCGACATCCGACGCTTGGTACCGGTGTCCGTGGTCGGATGGAGCAGGTTCTCACTAATCAGTTTTCGGATAGAAAAACGCGAAGAGATGGACGCTCATGTTGAAGGCTGCGACAGGCGGCTTTGCTCGACTTCCAAACCTTGGCTCCGGGCGAGAACGCGGACGCGCTGCTCCGTTCGCATTGGTACCGCCTAGGGATCGAACGACTGATTCTGAAAGCGCCCGCACGTTCACGGTCCGACTGCAATCGACTAGTAGTCGATCATAAGCCTTAGCTTTCTCGGGGGCGAAGTCTTTTGCCGAGTAGACGGCCCGCGTCGCCATCGTCCGATAGCCTGAGCTTTATGTATGGTTCGAGATCGAGGTCCCCTAGATGGTCGCGCGGCAGCGCTCCTACATTTAGACAGCAGACATACTGAAATTTCTCGGCTTCGGAGACGCGGCAGGCAAGCTGGAGTGCAAGCCCGTATTGGCGGGGATCAACGTCTGCGAACATGCTGCTGTCGTGGACAAGTGAAAGGAAGCTGCCCCCACGCCGCGCGCGCAACGTCGCAACTACTAGATCGAAGCAGAACACCACCATCTGGTCGACGCCATCGCTGCCCATACGATCGATGGCGAAGCTGAACTGATACCCTTCCCGATTGACGTCAACGCCGAGCTTGCCGGGTACGCCATAAAGGAAGCGAGTGTAATCACCGAAAAGCACGATCGCTTCATCGATCGTGGCGCGTCGATCATCAAGATCTTGCTTCAACAGGGTGCGGGCTTGACTGATATCGCGCGTGAGCTCGTCTTTCCGACGGTCAAACCGCTTGCGATCCTCGATCCTCGCTTTCAAAGCTTCGAGCTTCAGAGTCAGCTCCGAGGCGCCGCGCTGCAGAGCGATAAGGGCATCAAGGGCCCCACTTGACGAGAGCGTCTTCAGGATGGCGCTTTTTACAGCGCTCTCGTGGGCAATTCCAGCGTTTCGAATTTTTATACGATCGTTCAGCCGCGTGATCTCCGCGGCGAGGAATTGCTTTCGGTTGGCGTAGATCTGACGATGAAAGTCAGCCACCTCTTTGAGGCTGCGCAGCGCTTCAGGTCGGAATAAGGCGCCGGCGTCGCGGAGTATCTCGACCGGTTCGTTCGCATCAAACAGCGGCGTTTCCTGGGCGCTCTCCTGATAGTAGGTTAACAGCCGTCCGTCCGCGTGATTGTCGTTCAGGAGCTCGTGGATTTTAGTGTCTACCGCTTGAAGCCGGGTTTCGAGCTCATGATAATCCTCACGCAGATTGAATTCAGAGACCTCCTTTTCCCGCTTAGCGAGCGCCTCCTCAAGTAATACGCGATCCGCTTCTAGGTCACCTATGCTATTCTCATTGTCCGCCTCGGCGGCATTGGCCACCGCCCTCAGCGCAGCATTCACACTGGCGCGGGTTTCCTGAAGCGCATGTAGTTGGCGCTGGATTGGCCAATTGAGGCTCAGCAGGAAGCTCGTATCAATCCGACGCGAAAGACCCGACTGATTTTTGAAGGCCGTCTGCGGTTCAGCGAACGCCTCCTTGCCGAGTCGGATCAGATAGTAGGACAGACTGCGGAAGCTGGGATTGAACTTCATCGGTTCGTCGGGAAGACGAGCCTCGGGCACCAATCGCGCCGACAACGCGTAGCGCCACTCTTCGACACTCATTATCGCCAGATCGCCATCACGCTCGAATTCCAGTGAGAGATCAGCAACGAAGTGCCACGTCACGGATACGATCTTGGGTCTGGCCGTATTCCTATGAACCTCGAAGTAGATATCGCGCTCATTGCATGCGAGGCTGAAGGTCGTATCGTAAAGATCGGGATGCGAAAGCGTCCGCTCTTTCGCGAAGTCACTCCCCAAGCAAAAATGGATGATTCGCAACAAGGTGGTTTTACCAAGCCCGTTGGTGCTCTCCGTCTCCTCAGAATCGGCGTTCGTGTCAGCCAGGACGACGTTCATCGCAACGCCGAACTCAACCTCGCGGAATGTCGGCAGGTCGGACCAGATTTTCGTGATCATCGGTCAGCGCCCGAAGGCTGACCGAGCTTCAAAACCCCTTTGTCGACAAAGATGATCCGGCCCGCGAAGAGCATCGTCAACGCACCAGCGAACCGATCGAAGGTCCTTACTCGGATATCGTGGCGCACACGGTCCCAAAGCGACGAAACTGTGTCGTTGGCACCCAGCGACGCGACGAGAAACGCCGCGACGCCCACGGCTGAATGTTCGACGGGCACATATTTGCTGGGGAGCGCCGACACGGGCCTATTTCTCAAAAATATCGCATATGATGAAGAGATGCGCGATGATGCAAAGGCCTGCCGCCTCGCGCAGCTTATCGCTGCCACCACCGCCGGCGGCTTCATAGAGTTCGTTGAAGATCTCGTCGCCACTTAGACCACGCGATTTTGCTTCTTGGTAACGTGAGGCGAAACCTGCGCTCAGTCGCTCTGGGAACTGAGAATCGAGTTGCGCTGCCTGAATCATCACGTGCTCGACCTCCGCAGACTTCGCAGCGCCCATCGAGAGCAGCATGCTAGTCGCGGCCCCAAGACGGTTCCGGTCGATCTTCTGTTGTGGAGGGATCGCCGCGAACGATATTGCATGCCCTGCCGGTTTTGGCGCGATCAGCGCGCGTGCGGCGACCTCCAACTCCGCGGCGCCAACGCCGCTGATGGATCGAGACAGGGAGTCACCATATTTCTTTTCATGGCGCGTCTTCCAGTCGATCAACATTATCGCTGGATAGGTCTCGTATTGACCGTCGATTTTCACATGATGCGTCGGGCATAAAAGAATCAAATTCGAGACTTGGTTCAGATCCTTCTCCGTCATTCCCTTCTTGCCGCGAGGGCCATCGTCGCTGATCGCATAAATATGCGCGATCTGCCCGACCACCATCGCGTCCGATTTCTCCGTCTGAAGGGCGATGACCGGCTCGTTGCACTCCGGGATTGCGCATTGATTGCCGGAAAGGGCGAACAAAATTTTGATAGTCTTCGATGAGTAATTGCGTTTGGGCTCAACTCCCGCTTTTTTCATCGCACCGCCCATGCAATCGTCCCCCTTATTAGCGAACTAGCGGAAAGCGGCCGCCTCGTCATCCTATGATAGATTCAACTTCGGTTGTTATCGACGATATTGTGGCGGCGAACCGACTATTTCAGTCAGAAGCTACCAGACTGAAAACGGCCACCATCAGTCGCAGAGGCCCAATCAATCAGATCGTGCCGCCCGGAATCTGGCTTTCTGAAAGAGCTTCGGCTCGATTGCAGCCCCCATGAGCGAAGTTCCGTTTTGGACGGCCTGCATGAAGAAAATTCCGCGTGACGCCAATGCCCCGCCGCTCCGCTAATACCCCGCCTAATACCCCAACGCACACCCATCCTTGCGCGGATCGGAGCCGGCGGCGCGGATTCCCGTGGCGGGGTCGATCCAGATGATCTGGCCGCCGCCGATGGGGAGGGGGGCCGGGAGCGTGACGTGGCCGCGGGCCGCGAGGGCGTCGGCGAGGCCCGGGGCGAAGCCGCCTTCGAGTTCGACGCCGCCGCCGTAGGCGAAGCTGCGCGGGGCGTCGAGGGCCTCCTGCACGTCGAGGCCGCGGTCGATGAGGCCGGTGAGCAGTTCGACGTGGCCCATGGCCTGATAGTGCCCGCCCATGACGCCGAACGGGGCCACCACGGCGCCGTCGCGCATGAGCATGCCCGGGATGATGGTGTGCAGCGGGCGTTTGCCCGGACCGATGGTGTTGGGGTGGCCGGGCTCGACCCGGAACGAGAAGCCGCGATTGTGCAGGAGCACGCCGCTCTCCGGCGCGGTGATGCCGCTGCCGAACCCCTGGAAGATCGAGTTGATGAGCGAGATGGCGTTGCCGTCGCGGTCGACCACGCAGAGGTAGACCGTGTCGGTGTGGCGGACCTCCGGCCACAGCACCGGGGCTTGCGCCCGGCCCATGTCGATGGCGCCCCGCGCCGCGGCCCGCCACGCCTCCGACAGCAGGTGCTCCACCGGCACGGCGGCGATTCCGGGATCGGCGAACAGGGCGTCGCGGTGGTGGTAGGCCTGCTTGCACGCCTCGGCGAAGAGGTGGACCCGGTCGGCCTCCGACAGGGCGCCGACGTCGTAGTGCGACAGCACGTTGAGCATCATCAGGGCGGCCAGCCCCTGGCCGCTCGGGGGGCACTCGTAGACGTCGTAGCCGCGGTAGCGCGTGGTGATGGGGGTGACGTATTCGGGCGCGGCGCCCGCGAAATCCGCCAGGGTGTGGAGGCCGCCCAGCGCCCGCAGGCGCCCGACCATGTCCTCGGCCACGGGCCCCTCGTAGAACCCCGCCGGGCCGTGCTCGGCGATGCGCCGCAGGGTGGCGGCGAGCTTGGGGTGGCGCATGAGGGTGCCGACCTTCGGCGCTTCGCCGTCGACGAGGTAGGCGGCGGCCGAGGCCGGATCGGCCCGGAGCTTGTCGCGGTTGCGGGCCCAGTCGAGGGCGACGCGGGGCTGCACGGCGTAGCCGTCCTCGGCGTAGCGAATCGCCGGCTGCAGCAGGTCGGCCAGGGAACGGGTGCCGTGATCGGCGAGCAGCCTCGCCCAGGCCGCCACGGCGCCCGGCACCGTGACGGCGTGGGGCGAGGTCGGCCCGATGGCGAGGCCGCGTTCGAGGTACCAGGCATCGTGGGCGGCGGCCGGGCTGCGGCCCGAGCCGTTGAGGGCGACGGGCGCGCTTGCACCCTTCGGCGTGTACAGCACGAAGCAGTCGCCGCCGATGCCGGTCATGGCCGGCTCGACCACGCCCTGCACGGCCACGGCCGCGATGGCGGCGTCGACGGCGTTGCCCCCGGCCCGCAGGGTCTCCATGGCCACCAGGGACGCGAGGGGGTGGGAGGTCGCCACCGCCGCCTGGGCGGCATGGACGGGCGAGCGCCCCGGCTTCGCGAAATCTCTCACGGCATCGGTCCTTGTTCGGGGGCTTGGTGGTGGGAGATCTGGTCCCGCTCGTGCTTGGGCAACTCTCGCGAGTGTGTCGTGGTCCGGCGGGACAGGGGAGGACGGAAACAGGATGGGTGGAAAGGCCATGGCGGGCAACACCGCGCAGCAGGGCGGTCAGGACCGGGTCGGGGCGATCTGCCGGGCCCTGCGGCGGGCCATCGTCGAGCGGGCCGTGGCCCCCGGCGACCGCCTGCCGGAGGATGCCCTCGGCGAGCGCTTCGGCGTCAGCCGCACCATCGCCCGCCAGGCCCTGGGCCAGCTCGCCGGCGAGGGGCTGGTGGAGCTGCGCCGCAACCGCATCGCCGTCGTGGCGACGCCGGGCTGGGAGGAGGCGCGCGACACCTTCGACATCCGCATCGGCCTCGAACGCCTCGTCGTCGCCCGCCTCGCCGGCCGCCTCGATCCCAACCAGGAAGCCGCCCTGCACGCCCATGTCGACCGCGAGGAGGCGGCCCGGCGCGGCACCGAGCCGGGCTCCATCCGCCTCGCCACGGAGTTCCACCTGCTGCTGGCGCAGATGACCGGCAGCCCCGTGCTGGAGCGCTACGTCGGCGAACTCGGCTACCGCTGCGCCCTCATCCTGTCCCTCTACAGCCGGCCCCACTCGGCCGAATGCGCCGTGGCCGAGCACCGCGCCCTCATCGCGGCCCTCGTGGCGGGCGATGCGGCGCGGGCCACCGCCCTCATGGACCACCACCTCGACGCCGTGGCCGAGCGGGCGCACATCGTCGCCGCCCCGCCCCGCGACGGCGATCTCCTGCGCCGGCTCGCCCCCTACGCCGCGGTCTGATCAGGCGGTGATCCCGCGCGCCGTCAGGAGGCGCTCGGCGCTGTCGTTCCACACCTCCATGGTGACGATCAGACCGTCCCGCACGGTGAAGCGGTCGACGTAGCGGTTGCCCTCGAACGGCGTGCCGTCGGGCCAGGCGCCGTAGAGGGTGCCGAGGCTGTAGACCGTGGTGAATCCGTCCCCCGGCACCACGTCGAGGCGCTCCATGCGCTTCTTCACCCAGGCGTAGCGCCCGGCGTTGAAGGCCGTGACCTCCCGGGGATGCCCGAACCGGCGCCCGCCCGTGAACACGATGGCGATGCCGGGGGCCATGTAGGTCGCCGCCCGCTCGGGGTCCGGCACCATGGAGGCTTCGAGGTAGGCGGTGACGATGGCGGCGTCCCGCGCCGTCCTGTCCGCTCCCTGCCTGTCCGGGTCGTTCGGTCCTGCCGTCATCCCTCGATCTCCTGCGCGTTCCGCCCCTTCTCGCCGCACGCCGCCGGAAGTGCATGCAAAAAGTGTATGCACTTTGGCGAAGTTCGCGGCACGGGCCCCGGAGGGCCGGATCTTTCTTCAACGATACCAACGATTTGATCCATGGCACGGGCGTTGCAGACACTCCAAAAATTCCGCCGGAGACCTGCCCCATGCCCATCCGCCCCCGTCCGTCCCCGACCCGCCGCGCGGCCCTCGGCGTGGCCCTGCTCCTTGGCGTCTCGGGCGTCTCGGGCGTTTCCACGGCCCTGGCCGAGGACCCCATCCGCATCGGCCTCGTCACGGCGCTCAGCGGCCAGTCGGCCAAATCCGGCGAGGCGATCTCGCGGGGCATCGGGCTTGCCATCGACGAGATCAACGCCGCCGGCGGCGTCCTCGGCCGGCCCCTCGAACTCGTGGCGCGGGACGACGAGGCCAACCCGTCGAAGGGCGTGCTCGCCGCCCGCGAACTGATCCAGCGCGTCGGCGTCGTCGCCCTGGTGGGCGGCCTCGACACCCCCGTCTCCATGGCGGTGGTGCCCATCGCCAATCAGATGAAGGTGCCGTTCCTCGGCCCCTGGGCCGCCGGCACCGGCATCACCCGCAACGGCGCGGCCGACAATTACGCCTTCCGGGTCTCGGCCGTGGACGCCCTCGTGGACGAGGCGCTCGTCGCCTACGCGGTCAAGACCCACGGCGCCAAGAAGCCCGGCCTGATCCTGGTCAACAACGCCTGGGGCGAGTCGAACCGGGAGGGCCTCGTCGCGGCCCTCAAGGCGGCGGATCTGCCGAGCGCGGGCATCGAGAAGTACGAGGCCGCCGACGTCGACATGGTGCCCCAGCTCACCCGCCTGAAGGAGGCCGGAGCCGACACCCTGTTCCTCGTCGGCAATGTCGGGCCCTCGGCCCAGGTGGTGAAGTCCCTCGACCGCATGGGCTGGACCGTGCCGGTGGTCTCGCACTGGGGCCCGGCGGGCGGGCGCTTCGACGAGCTCGCCGGCCCCAACGCCGGCAAGGTCCACTTCATCCAGACCTTCACCTTCGCGGGCAACACCGCCCCGAAGGCCCTGGCCGTCCTCGACGCCCTCAAGAAGAAGTATCCCGCCATCAAGTCCATGGCCGACGTGACCCCGGCGGTCGGCATCGCCAACGCGTACGACGCGACCCACCTGCTCGCCCTGGCGATCAAGGCCGCCGGCTCCACCAAGGGGCCGGAGGTCCGCGACGGCTTCTACAAGGTCGCCACCTATCCGGGCCTGATCAAGACCTACGACGCGCCGTTCGCCCCCGGCCGGCACGACGCCCTCGGGCCGAAGGACTACGTCTTCACCCGCTTCCAGAACGGCGAGATCGTCGCCGTGTCGAACTGACGTTCCCGGGATGCTCACCGCAACCCTCGTCACCGGCCTCGGCCTCGGCGCCATGTACGGGCTGATCGCGCTCGGATTCCACATCACCTACGCGGTGTCGGGCACGGTCAACTTCGCGCAGGGGTCGGCCGTGACCCTGGGCGCCGTCCTGGGCTACTGGCTCGGCGTCACCCTCGGCTGGCCGATGCCCCTCGCCGTGCTCCTGGCGCTGGCCGGCTGCGCCCTCCTCGGCGTGGCGGTGGAGCGCCTGCTGGTCAGGCCCTTCGTCGAGCGCGGCTCGGACGCCTGGCTCCTCGCCACCGTGGCGGGCGGCATCATCCTCGACAACACCCTGCTGTTCACCTTCGGCAAGGAGCCGCGCAGCCTGCCCTCCCCCCTGGCGGTGGCGCCCGTGCAGGTCTTCGGCGCCGGGATCTACCCGCTCCAGCTCGTGATCCCGGTCATCGGGGTCGCGGTGGCCGTCGTCATCCGCACGGTGTTCCGCCGGACCGACCTCGGCCGGGTGCTCCTGGCCGTGGCCCAGAACGCCGACGCGGCCCGCCTCATGGGCATCGACGTGCGCCGCACCGTGGCCTGCGCCTTCGCCCTGTCGGCGGTGCTGGCCGGGGTCGCGGGCCTGCTCATCGCGCCCCTGTTCTCCGTCTCGGCCGAGATGGGCGCCCTGTTCGGGATCAAGGCCTTCGCGGTGGCGATCCTCGGCGGCATCGGCTCGGCCACGGGGGTCGTGGTGGCGGGGCTGCTTTACGGGCTGCTGGAAGCCACCGTCACGGCGACGCTGGGCTCCGCCTACACCCAGCTCGTGGTGTTCTCGGTGATCATCCTGGCCCTGGCGCTCCGGCCGGACGGCCTGTTCGGCCGCCGTGCCGTCAACAAGGTCTGACGCCATTCCCGGCTGATCCGTTCGGTCGGCCAAGCGCGGGTCCCCTCTCCTGGAAGGAGAGGGACAGGGTGAGGTGTGCGACTTGTTCGGAGAGTTCGCACACCTCACCCCAACCCTCTCCTTCCAGGAGAGGGAGGTCGGTCGCGTCCATTCAATCCGAGGTGATCAACCGGAGCCCGTATGACGCCATGCGCCACTTGAACGGACCTTGGGCGATGCCGCTCGCCATCCTGACCCTGACGGCCGCGGGCCTCGGCCTCGTCGCCGGCTCCACCGGCTACAGCCACTTCGTCATCGCCCTGGTGGCCCTGACGACGCTGGCCGGCGTCGGCCTCAACGTGCTCCTGGGTCTCACCGGCCTGATCTCCTTCGGCCATGCCGGCTTCTACGCCATCGGCGCCTATGCGAGCGCGGTGCTGACGGGGGCCGGGGTGAGCTTCTGGCTGGCCCTGCCGGCGGCGGCGGCGCTTTCGGGCCTCGTCGGCATCGTCCTGGCGGTTCCGGCCATGCGCGTGAAGGGGCCGTATCTGGCCATGGTCACCATCGCGTTCGGCTTCATCGTCGAGCACGCGCTCATCGAGGGCGGCGCCCTCACGGGCGGCCAGAACGGCCTCGTCGTCACCGGCGGCCCGACCCTGTTCGGCCTGCCCTTCGCCGAGCGCGAACTCGCGATCCTCGCC
The DNA here is from genome assembly GCF_008039485.1 of Methylobacterium sp. WL69. Taxonomy (NCBI): domain Bacteria; kingdom Pseudomonadati; phylum Pseudomonadota; class Alphaproteobacteria; order Hyphomicrobiales; family Methylobacteriaceae; genus Methylobacterium; species Methylobacterium sp. WL69. The sequence continues at coordinate 33,971 of NZ_VRUZ01000033.1, forward strand.
GTGCTCATGGCCGGGGCCGCCCTCTACGGCTTCCACCGCCTGGCGCGGAGCCGCCTCGGCCGGGCCATGCGCGCCGTGCGCGACGCCGACGTGGCGGCGGCCTCCCTCGGCTTCGATCCCGTGCGGGTGAAGACCCTGGCGTTCGCCGTCTCGGCGGCGCTGACGGGCCTCGCCGGGGCGGTGCTGCCGCCCCTGATGCTGTTCATCGCCCCGAGCTCGTTCCCGTTCTCGCAGTCGATCCTGTTCGTCCTCGCCGTGGTGGTCGGCGGCGCCGGCACCGTGCTCGGCCCCCTGTTCGGGGCGCTGGTCACCGTGCTCCTGCCCGAGACCCTGTCGGGCCTGGCCGAGTACCGGCTGCTGTTCTTCGGCCTCGCCACCCTGGTGGTGCTCTGGCTCGTGCCCGCCGGCCTCGTCGGCAGTGTTTCGCGCCTGATCCCGCGCCGGACGGACGCCAAGGCCACGGGGGAAGCCGATCTCGCCGGTCTCCTGGCCGGCTTCCTCGGGGAGCGGCCCGGCGAGCCCCTGGTGGTGGAGGCCATCGGCATCCGGTTCGGTGGCATCCAGGCGGCCGAGGGCGTGTCGTTCACCGCGGCGCCCGGCGCCGTCACCAGCGTCATCGGCCCCAACGGCGCCGGCAAGACCACGGTGCTCAACATGGTCTCGGGCTTCTACCGCCCGAGCGCCGGCGCCATCCGCCTCGGCAGCCGCGACCTCACGGGCGCCCCGGCCCAGAGCATCGCCCGGGCCGGCATCGCCCGCACCTACCAGACCACGCGGCTGTTCGGGTCGCTGGGCGTCGCCGACAACGTGGCCCTGGCCTTCGCCCCCGGCCGGCTCTGGCGCCGGGCGGGCCGCGACGACCGGGCCACGGCCGCCGGACTCCTCGCCTTCACCGGCTATACCGGCGCCCTCGACCGGCCGGCCGACGAACTGCCCCATGTCGACCGCCGCCTCGTGGAGATCGCCCGGGCGCTCGCCGGCCGGCCCCGGGTGCTCCTCCTCGACGAGCCCGCCGCCGGCCTCACCCGCGCCGACACCGACCGCCTCGGGCATCTCCTGCGCCGGATCGCCGCCTGCGGCGTCGCCGTGATCCTCGTCGAGCACGACATGCCCCTGGTCATGGGCGTCTCCGACCACATCCTCGTCATGGATGCCGGCCGGCCCATCGCGAACGGCGTCCCGGCCGCCATCCGCCACGACCCGGCGGTGATCCGCGCCTATCTGGGGGCGGCCGACACCCCGGCCCGGCCGCGCGCGGCCCCCTGGCAGGGCCCGGCCGACGCCGTGCTCTCCGCCCACGGCCTCACCGCCGGCTACGGCGCCGCCGCCGTGCTGGAGGGCGTGTCCCTGGAGGTCCGCCCCGGCGAGACCGTGGCCCTGCTCGGCGCCAACGGCGCCGGCAAGTCCACGGCCATGCGGGCGCTCGCCGGGCTCCTGCGCCCGGTCACCGGCGGGATCGTCCTGGAGGACCGCGCCGTCGCGGGCCTCCCGGCCCACCGCATCGCCCGCCTCGGCCTCGCCCTGGTGCCCGAGGGCCGGCAGGTGTTTTCGGAGTTGACCGTCGTGGAGAACATCCGGCTGGGCGCCCACGGCCGGGCCGAGCCCATCGATCCGGCCGAGATCGAGGCGCTGCTCACCCGCTTCCCCCGCCTGCGCGACCGGGCGACGAGCCGGGCCGGGCTCCTGTCGGGGGGCGAGCAGCAGATGCTCGCCATCGCCCGCGGGATGATGGCGCGGCCGCGCATCCTGCTCCTCGACGAACCGTCCCTCGGCCTCGCCCCCGCGATGATCAACGCCCTCTACGCCGTGGTGGCCGAACTGCGCGATGCCGGCACCACCATCCTCATCGTCGACCAGATGGCGGCCCTCGCCCTGACCGTGGCCGACCGCGGCTACGTCCTCGAGCAGGGCCGCGTCGTCACCCGCGGCTCGGCCGCCGAACTCGCCGCGGACAAGGGCCTGGAGGCGGCCTATCTCGGCGCGGCGTGAGGTTCGGTCTCCGTCGGGGCGCCGGGGTCGCGCCGTTGCCCGCCCTTCCTGCGTAGGGTAAGGAATATTCCTTACCCTACGTCGGGAGAAGGCCATGGCGACCCGTGTCCACGAGCGGAGCCGGATCACGTCCAAGGGGCAGACGACGGTTCCGAAAGCCGTGCGCCAAGCCCTCGGCGTGAGTTACGGCGGCGAAATCGCCTACGTCGTCGACGACAGCGGCCACGTGAGCCTGCTCGGGGCGGACCGGGAGACGGACCCCGTGATCGACGGGTTCCTCACCTTCCTAGCGCGGGACATGACCCGCAACCCGTCACAGGTCACGGCTTTCCCTGCCGCCCTGGCGGAGCGTATGGCCGCGCTCACGGCCGGGATGACCGTCGACCTCGCCGAGGAGATCGATGGGGCCGTGGCCCTCTGAGCCATGGTCGTCGGCGGCTGGGCGATCTTCGCGCATCCCCTGCTGCTCGATCAGCTCGAGCGGGCGACGGCGGCCGTCGAGGCGGCCAGGGCGGCCGATCCGCAGGGCTATCGGAGCACGGCGCAGGCGAAGCTTTTGGCGATGCTCCGCACCCTGATCTTCGAAACGATCCCGGCCGATCCGACGCGGCCCGAGTATCGCCAGGGTGACACCCTGGGCAGGGCCCGGAAACACTGGTTCCGCGCCAAGTTCGGCAATGGCAGATTTCGGCTTTTCTTCCGCTTCGACAGCCGAGCGAAGGTCATCATCTTCGCCTGGGTGAACGACGAGACCACGTTGCGGACCTACGGCTCGAAGACGGACGCCTATCATGTGTTCAGGGAGATGCTCGCGAAGGGCAACCCGCCGGACGACTGGACGGCCTTGCTCGCGGCGAGTTCCGCGACGCCGGTGGTGGAGCGACTGGACGCAGCCGGACCCGCGTAGACGACATCGCGCGCGAACGGCCGGGCGTTCCGCATCCCGCATGACCCCGAGGTCTCACGGCGGATCGCGAGGCTCGATCCGCACGTAGACGTCCGCGCCGCGGGTGCGGACCGGATAGGTGACGAGGCGGCGAAAATCCCAGCCCGGCGAGACCGTCCCGTCCTCGAGGGCGAACCACGCCAGGTGGCGCGGACAGAACAGCCGTCCCCCGGCGCAGCGGCCGGCGGCGAGGTCGGCCCCCTCGTGCGGGCAGGCCCGCTCCGTGGCGAACAGCTTATCGCCGTCCCGCACCAGCAGGAGGGGCCGCCCGGCCACGAAGACCGGGAGCAGGGCGCGGGCGGCGAGGGCTTCGCGCCCGCAGGCACGGACCCAGACGCCGCCCTCCGGAATCGGCTCACCCGCCGAGATAGGCTTGGCGCACATGGGGGTCGGCGATGAGCGTCGCGCCCGGACCGGAGAGGACGATGCGCCCCGTCTCCAGCAGGTAGGCGTCGTCGCACAGTTCGAGGGCCGCGAAGGCGTTCTGCTCCACGAGGAGGACCGTCGTGCCCGCGTCGCAGATCGCCCGGATCACGGCGAACATGCGCTCGACGATGTTGGGGGCGAGGCCCAGCGACGGCTCGTCGAACAGGACGAGCTTCGGGCGCGCCATCAGGGCCCGGCCGATGGCGAGCATCTGCTGCTCGCCGCCCGAGAGGGTGCCGGCCATCTGGCGGCGGCGCTCGGCGAGGCGGGGGAACTCGCCGTAGACGCGGGCGAGATCGGCCGCGACCCCGGCCGGGTCCCGGCGCAGGTAGGCGCCGAGGGCGAGGTTCTCGGCGACGCTCATCTGCGGAAACACCCGCCGGCCCTCGGGGCAATGGGCGATGCCGTGACCGAGCACCGTGCGCGGGTCGGCGCCGGTGATGTCGCGGCCGGCGAATCGGATGCTGCCGGCCCGCGCCGGGACGAGGCCCGAGATCGCCCGCAGGGTGGTCGACTTGCCGGCGCCGTTGGCCCCGACCAGGGCCACGAGCTGCCCCTCCGCCACGGTGAGGGACAGCCCCTTCAGGGCGGTGACGGTGCCGTAGCCGCAGACGAGGTCCCGGATCTCAAGCATCGCTCGTCTCCCTGGCGGCCCGGGCCGCGTCGCGGGCGGCGCTGCCCTGGCCGAGATAGGCCTCGATGACGGCCGGGTCGGCGCGGATGGCCGCCGGCGGCCCCTCGGCGATGAGGCGGCCGTAATTCAGCACCACGATGCGGTCGGAGACCTCCATCACCATGGGCATGTCGTGCTCGACGAGGAGGATCGTGACGCCGCGGTCGCGGATCGACCGGATCAGGCGGACGAAGACCTGGGTCTCGGAGGCGTTCATGCCCGAGACCGGCTCGTCGAGGAGGAGCATGGCGGGTTCGGTGGCCAGCGCCAGGGCGACGCCGACGAGGCGCTGCTCGCCGTAGGCCAGGGCGCCGGCCTTGTCCTGCGCCCGGGCCGAGAGCCCGACGGTGTCGAGGAGGTCGCGGGCCCGCGCCCGCAGGTCCGCCTCGCCGGCGCGGTCGCGCCCGAGAAGCGTATCGACGAGGCGCGACCGGCCCCGGCGATGGAGGCCGATCATCACGTTGTCGAACACGGTGTCGTCGGGAAACACGCTGGTGCGCTGGAAGGTGCGGCTCAGGCCGAGGCGAACGATCTCGTGGGGCTTCAGGCCCTGGAGGCCCGTCCCGCGGAAGCGGACCTGGCCCTGGCTCGGTTTCAGGAAGCCCGTCATCACGTTGAAGGCCGTGGTCTTGCCGGCCCCGTTCGGGCCGATGAGGCTGACGATCTCGCCGGGATGCACGTCGAAATGCAGGTCGGCGATGGCGGTGAGGCCGCCGAAGCGCACCCCGACATGGTCGACGCAGAGGATCGGGGGGGCGCTCATGACCGGACCTCCACGGCGCGGGGCGCGGGCGCGGGCGCGCGCCGCCACGCGAACAGGCGGGCCAGCCCCGGGACGATGCCGCGGGGCATCACGAACTGGATCGCGATGAGGACGAGGCCGAACACCATCCACTGCGCCTCCGGCACCATGACGGGGCGCAGGGCCACGGGCAGCAGGCCGAAGATCAGGCCGCCGACGATGGGGCCGAGCAGGGTGCCCTTGCCGCCGCCCACCACCATGGTGACCATGGTGACCGTGGTGGAGAACAGGAACACGTCGGGGTCGATGATGCGCAGGTAGTGGGCGTAGAGGCTGCCGGCGGCCCCCGCCATGGCCGCCGAGATCACCGCCGCCAGGGTGAGGGTGCGGGTGGCGTCGATGCCCACCGAGAGGGCGAGGGACTCGTTCTCCTTCAGGCCCCGCATGGCCCGGCCGAAGCGCGAGCCGACGAGGCGGGCGATGAGGGCGTAGCACAGGGTGCCGACCACGAGGACGAGGTAGTAGTTCTGCAGCTTGGTCCGAAGCGTCGTGCTGCCGAGCCCCGGCAGGCCGAGGGTGAAGGGCGGGATGCCCGTGAGCGCCAGGGGGCCTTGCGTCAGCTCCACCCAGTTGAGGGCGACGAGGCGCACCACCTCGGCGAACGAGATGGTCACGATGACGAAGTAGGCGCCGCGCACCCGGAACGACAGGCGCCCGACGAGGTAGCCGCAGGCGGCCGTCGCCAGCACCGCGAGCCCGAATCCCACGGCCGCCGGCCAGGGCTCGTGCACGACGCGAAATCCCCAGAGAATCTCGACGTCGAAGCCCAGGCTGGTGAGGGCGCTGACATAGGCGCCGATGCCGAAGAACGCGATGTGGCCGAGGCTGAGCTGCCCGGTGAAGCCGAGCAGCAGGTTCAGGCTCATGGCCGCGATGGTGACGATGCCCGTCGTGATCAGGGCGTTGAGGAGGTAGGGGTTGTCGCCGAGGGCGAAGGGCAGGGCGACGAGGGCCGCGAGGAGGGCGAGGGCGGGGAGATGCCGATTCAGGAGAGACTGGGTCATCCGATGCGCTCCGCCTTGGCGAAGAGGCCCGTCGGCTTGAAGACCAGCACCGCGATGATGATGAGGAAGCCCATGGCGTCGCGGTAGCCCGACGAGATGTAGCCGGCGCCCAGCTCCTCGGCGAGCGCCAGGATGAAGCCGCCGATGGCCGCCCCGGTGATGCTGCCGAGCCCCCCCAGGATGACGATGGCGAAGGCCTTGAGCTCGGCCATGCCGCCCATCTGCGGGAACACCACGTAGACGGGGCCGAGCAGGGCGCCGGCGGCGGCGGCGAGGCTCGAGCCGATGGCGAAGGTGGCGGTGTAGACCAGCCGCACGTTCACCCCCATCAGGGCGGCGGTGTCGTGGTCCTGGAAGGTCGCCCGCATGGCGAGGCCGAGGCGGGTGCGGTTGATGAGCCCGTAGGTCAGGACGATGAGGGAGGCGGCGGCCCCGAGGACGAACAGGCGCAGCCACGACACCGAGACGGGGCCGAGCTGGAGCGGCGCGTCGGGGAACGGCGTCGGGATCGATTTGGCGACGCCGCCGAACAGCCACAGGGTGCCCGATTGCAGGACGATGCCGGCCCCGATCATCACCAGCATGGTGGTGTCCATGTCCGCGCCGCGCAGGGGCCGCAGGAGCACGCGGTCGAGGACCGCGCCGAGGAGGAATCCGCCGAGGATCGCGGTGGGCAGGGCCGCGAAGAAGCCGAGCCCCAGGGCCGTGACGGCGAGGTACATGACGTAGGCGCCCACCGTGTAGAGGGCGCCGTGGGTGAAGTTCACCACGTTCATGATGCCGAAGATCAGGGTCAGCCCGATGCCTAAGAGGGCGTAGGTCCCGCCCAGGATCAGGGTGTTGAGGAGGTGCTGCAGGAATTCGGTCATGGAGGCCTCGCCGGTGCGGACGGGACCCGGCGGCCCGGGGACGGGCGGCCGGGACAGGTTCGGCGCGGGCTAGAGGTCGGGCACCACGACTTTTCCGGCCTCGATCTTCACGAGGTAGACGTCGGGCTTGCTCTGGCCGCTCTCGGACCCGGCGGGGCCGGCCTTGGCGAAGCGGATGGGGCCGTTGAGGCCGGTGAAATCCACCGACCAGAAGCCCTTCCGGATGGAGGCCGCGTCGGCGGCGCCGCCCTTCTCGATGGCCGCCGCGATGGTGCGGATGCCGTCGTAGCCGCGAAAGCTCTCGGTGACGCCGGCGAACTCGAAGCCGCGCTTCTTCCACTCGGCGATGAAGTAGGCGGTGGCGGCCGGGTTCGGGGTCTTCTCGGGGTACCAGGGCAGGAAGGTGGTCAGGTGCAGGGTGCCCTCGGCGGCGGTGCCCGCCTGGGCGATGATCTGGTCGGGGTTCTGGGAGCCGCCGGTGGTGATGATCCGCTTCTTGAAGCCGAGCGCCGCCATCTGCTTGAACAGCAGGGTGAGCTGATCGACGGCCGCCGTGATCAGGAGGGTGTCGGCATCCGAGCCCTTGAGCTTCGACAGCTGGGCGCTCATGTCCTGCGCGCCCTGGTCCATGGTCTCGACGAGGCCGACGCCGACGCCCTTACCCTTGAGCATCTTGCCGAAATCGGCCGCGGCGCCCCGGCCCCAGTCGTTGTTGATGGCGAGGAAATCGACCTTCTTCAGGCCGAGCCGCTCCACCATCGGGGCGAAAGCCTCGGCCTCCAGGGCCGAGGGCGGCGAGATGCGGAAGACGAAGGGGTTGCCCGAGGTGGTGATCTTGCCCGACGACGAGGTCTCCACCAGCATCGCGGTCTCGTAATCGGCGAGCTTGGGCATCACCGCGAGGGTCAGGCTCGAGCCCCAGGCGCCCATGAGCACCGGGGTCTTGTCGCTGGTGATGAGCTTTTCCGCCACCGCCGCCGCTTCCGTCGGGTTGCTCTTGTTGTCCTCGACGACGAGTTCGAGCTTGCGCCCGAGCACGCCGCCCTTGGCGTTGATCTCGTCGGCGGCGATTTTGGCGCCGTTGACCACGTAGGTGCCCGACGCCGCGAACGGGCCGGTGAGGGGCTCGTTGACGCCGATGCGGATGGCCTGTGTCTGGGCTTGGGCCTGGGCTTGAGCGACGCCCGCCGACAGGACGAAGGCGAGGGTGAGGGCCGGAATCGTGAGGCTGCGCGTCATGGGGGTCTCCAAAGTCGGCGGCGAAGGGCGATGGCGAAGAATCAGGGGCGGCGGGCACCCCGGGCGGCGAGGCGGCGGCGCAGGGGCGCCACGAGGGCGGCGAGGAGCCAGCGCAGGGGGTTGAGGCCGGCGGCCGGCGGCGCCGGGGCGCCGGACAGCCGCGCTTCGAGGTTCGCGGCGAATTCGGCGCCGAGGCGCCCGGCGAGGTCGCGCACGAGGCCCGGCCGGCCGAACTGGGCGAGGGGCCCCTTGAGGGTGTAGCCGACGGCGAGGTCGACCTTCGCCGTGCCGGGGGCCTCCCCCGGCCCGACCCGGTAGCGGATCTCGCCCTGCGTGGCGGAGCGCCCGCCCGCGTCGCTGCCCGCGCCGAGGATGCGTCCGCTGCGGGCCGGCGCGTCGCGAAAAATCCGGGCCCGGCCGCGGAAGCGGGCCGCGATGGGGCCGATCCGCACCTGAAGCGCGCCCTCGACCATCTCCGGGGACGGCCGGCCCGTCAGCACGGCGCCGGGCAGGCAGGTCGCCACGGCCTCGACGTCGCCGAACAGGGCGAAGACGGCGTCGGGCGGGTGTGCCACGGTGAAGGCCTGGTCGAAGCGGTGGGCGGGCACGAAATCGTCGGCGATCTCCAGGACCGGCGCGGGCGCCGCGGCCGTCTCGGTCGCCGGATTCGTCCCGGTCGCCGCGACGGGCCGCAGGGGCGTGCGGGCGGCTTCGGCGGGGGTGCCGAGGCGGGCGCC
>NZ_VRUZ01000034.1:0-42419 GCF_008039485.1 Methylobacterium sp. WL69
GGCCTGTCCGTCGGGGGCCCCGGCCTGCCGGCGCTGGTCCGGCCGGCCTTCGCCGGGGGCGCGGCTCGCCGGCGCACCGTCCCGGTCGCGGCCACCGCCGCGCGGGCGGTTCTGACGCGGGGCGCTGCGCTGCTGGCGCTGGAGCCGCCAGACCTCGACGGTGGCGATCTCGGCGGGGATTTCTTCGCCTTCGACCGTGCCGCCTTCGGCCGTTTGGTCCTCGGGGATTGGGTCCTCGGAGACTTGGCCCTCGGAGACTTGGCCCTCGGAGACCTGCTCCGAAGCGCCGTCGGCCGGGGCCGTCTCAGGAGCCTCCTCGGTCAAGCCGGCGAGGCTCGCGGCCTCCGCCACGGGCTCGGGCGATGCCTCCGTCGCGGCGGCCTCCTCGACCGGAGCCGCCGGCTCGGCGGTCCCGTCCGGCGTTTGCGCCGCAGTCGCCTCGGACGAATCCAGCGTGGACTCGGGCGGCGTCGCCTCGATGGGGTTCTCGACGTCCGGCGTAGCGACGGCGTCGGCCGTGGAGCCGGGCGCGACGGCCGGCTCCTCGATCTCGGCGGGCGTTTCGGCCGTCACCGACTCCCCGCCCTCCGTGCCGCCTTCGGCCGCCGGGGACGTCTCCGTGGTACCTGCGGCGTCGTCGGCCGGAGCCTCATCGCCCGCGGTCCCGTCGCCGGCCGCATCCTGCGCCGGGGTAGGGGCCTGGACCGGCTGGGTCGCGGCCGCCGGCAGCAGCGGCACGGTGATGGCCGGGCCGGGCCGAGTCTCGGCGGCGTAGCCGAGGGACTTCAGGATCGAGGCGAAATCCTCGCCCGAGCAGCCGACCAGGGAGGTCATGCCCACGGTGGCCACGAAGGCGTCGCCATCGGCGCTGCCCACGGGCGCCTCGCCCGGCGTGGTGCCGGGGCGATAGGCGATGGCCGGGCGGATGAGGTCGGCCAGGCGCTCCAGGATGTCGACGCGCACGGCGCGCTCGCCGCACACCCGGAAGCCGGCGGCGCGGTAGAGGCCCTTGGCGATCTCGGGATCGACCTTGATGGAGGTGCGGCCGGAGCTCGCCAGATGCGCGATCTCGTCGAGGCCGCGCTGGTCGAGGCCGCCGTTCTTCAGGGCCCAGAGCTGGGCCGCGAGGGTGCGGGGGGCCGGCTTCAGCAGGGCCGGCAGGAAGATGTGGTAAGCGCCGAAGCGCACACCGTGGCGGCGGAGCGCCCCGCGTCCCTCCTGATCGAGGGTGCGCATCTCGTGCATCACCTTGGACCGCTCGAGGACGCCCAGCGATTCGACCACCTGGTAGCCGATGCCCTTGGCGAGGCCGGTGAGGTCGGCCGCCGTCTCGATCTCCATGAGGGGACCGAGCAGGCGCACCACGTGGGCCTTCACCCAGGCGACGAGGCGGGCCTCGACCTTGTCGCGGGCCGGACCCGTGAGCTGCTCGTCGGCGAGCAGGCGCACGTGCGGCTCGAACAGCTTGTCGCCGGGGACGAGCTTGGCCACCGGATCGCCGGTCCAGCGCACGACGCCGTCGTGGCTGAGGACCAGGGACGCGTCGGCGGCCGCCGAGAACCGCTCGGCGCGGGCCTCGATCTCGCCGGCGAGCGCCTTCTCGGCCGCGCTGCGGAGGGTCTTGGCCTCATGCCCCTCCGCGCCGGGGTCCGGGACGAACTGGAAGCCATGCAGATGGCCGACATGCTGTCCCTCGACGGTAACGTCCCCGCCGGCGGTGATCTCAGCTTCCAACATCGTATTCTCTCTCAAGCGCCGCATCAGGACGCTGGTACGCCGATCGACGAAACGGCTGGCAAGGCGCTCGTGCAGGGCGTCGGACAGCCTGTCCTCTACCCGACGCGTCTCGCCCTGCCAATGCACCGGATCGATGAGCCAATCCGGCCGGTTCGCCACGAAGGTCCAGGTCCGCCCCTGCGCGATGCGCTGGGAGAGCGCGTCGATGTCGCCGTCGGTGCGATCGATCATGGCGACGTGCTTGGCGAACCAGTCGTTGGGGATGCGCCCGGCCATGCCCCGCATGAGGAAGCGGAACAGCTGGGCGACGAGGTCGGCATGGGTCTGGGGATGGACCTTGCGGTAGTCCGGCACGCCGCAGACGTCCCACAGGCGCTTCACGTTCGCGGGCGTGGAGGCCATGTCGCGGATGTCGTCCTCGCGCATGAGGATTTCCAGGGCCGACTGGTCCTCGCCCATGGGCGCCCGGGTGAGGCCGCGTTCCCGCGGGTGCTCGTCCAGGCTCTCCTGCAGGGCCTTCAGGGACGAGAAGTTGAGGTCCGGGTTGCGCCACTGCAGGACGCGCAGGGGCTCGAAATCGTGGGTCTCCAGGGCCTCGATCATCTCGGGCTCGAACGGCGCGCAGCGCCCGGTGGAGCCGAAGGTGCCGTCGGAGAGGTGGCGCCCGGCGCGGCCCGCGATCTGGCCCATCTCCGGGGGCGTGAGCTTGCGGAACCGCGTGCCGTCGTACTTCCAGTTCGCCGCGAAAACGACGTGGTCGACGTCGAGGTTCAACCCCATGCCCACCGCGTCCGTGGCGATGAGGTAATCGACCTCGCCCGACTGGTAGAGCTCGACCTGGGCGTTGCGGGTGCGCGGCGACAGGGCGCCGAGCACCACCGCCGCCCCGCCGCGCTGGCGCCGGATCAGCTCGGCGATGGCGTAAACTTCTTCCGCCGAGAAGGCCACGATGGCCGTGCGCCGGGGCAGGCGCCCGAGCTTCTTTTCACCCGCGAAGGTGAGTTTCGACAGGCGCGGGCGGGTCGTCGTGTGCACGCCGGGGATGAGGGACTGGACGAGCGGCAGCATGGTCGAGGAGCCGATGAGCAACGTCTCCTCGCGGCCGCGCTGGTGCAGCAGGCGGTCGGTGAAGACGTGGCCCCGGTCCATGTCGGCGGCGAGCTGGATCTCGTCGATGGCCACGTAGGCGACGTCGAGGTCCCGCGGCATCGCCTCGATGGTGGAGATCCAGTAGCGCGGCCGGTCGGGTTTTATTTTTTCCTCACCCGTGACCAGGGCGACCTTGTCGGCCCCGACCTTGGCGACGACGCGCAGGTAGACCTCGCGCGCCAGCAGCCGCAGGGGCAGGCCGATCATGCCCGTGGGGTGGGCGAGCATCCGCTCGATGGCGAGGTGGGTCTTGCCGGTGTTGGTCGGCCCGAGCACCGCCGTGACGCCGCGTGCGCGGGCCTGCGGGGGGAGGGAGGGGCGGAGCATGGGCGCGGGGCGGTCCCTTCGGCGAGACAGGCCGGCGACGATAAGCGTGTCGCGCGGGAGAGGCCCGGTCAGTCGTCCCGGCGCGGGCGACGTGGCAGGCGACGCTCATATGGGGCGCCATCCCCGTCGCCGCCAAGCCCATCACGGCCGAGTCGGCCCGCGTCGTAACCGCCGCCCGGGACACCCGGTACGCCGTAGATCTCGATGCGGGTCCGGCCCGGGGGCGCCGCGAGATCGGCGCAGAGGGTGTCGGGCACGGCCGTGAGCGGTCCGCGCCGGGAGCGGCCCTTCACCACTTCGGCGGACGAGTAGGCGTCGCCGCCGCAGCCGGCGTCGTCCGTGCTCAGGGGCGCACCGAGGACGGGGCCGGCGGCCAGAACGGCCACGAGGGCGAGGACGCCGCGCATGCCCGTGTCAGCGCTGGTCGCCGAGGCTCGCGAAGGTTCCGGCCGGGGCGGCCTCGGCCGTGGTGGTACCGCCGCTGCGGGCCCAGCGCGTCGCCTCGATGATGTTGGTGCCGATGGTGGTGCGCACGGAGATGCGGATCGGCAGGAGCACGCGGGTGCCCTCCACGGGGGCGAGCCACACGGACATCTCGCGGTTGTCCTCCATGAACTTCACCCCCGGCCGGTCGGGCCGGTGGCCGGCGATGGCCTGATAGCGGGCGTTGCAGACGAGGACCGGCCCGGCATAGCCCGGCTTCTCGACGGCGCGGGTCTCGCCGTAGCTCAGCACCACGTCGAATCGGGTCGCGCCGTCGAAGACCGGCAGGGTGCGGTTGCAGTTGGCCGGGTCGATGAGCTCGCCCCGCGCCACCGCCGGCATCATCAGGGCGCTGGCCGGATCGATGACGCCGCGCTTGTTCTCCGCCGTGATCGGCACCCGGTCGCCCATGTCGACGAGGGGCGGGGTGATCTCGGCCTGGGTGACGGTGCCGCGCGCCAGGGCCATGCGCACGGCGATGCCGGAATTCGAGGTCTTCGTGGAAATGGCGAAGGCGCTGGGCTGCGGGCCGGTGGCGATGAGGCCGCTGGCGCGGGCCGAGCCCATGCCGCCCGTCACCGCGCCGACGAGGCCCGTGAGCCGGGCCGAGACGTCCATGCGGTAGCGCGTGCTCTCGAAGGCCCCCGTCACCTGGGCGGTGCCGATGGGGATGCCCGCGAGGGCGATGCCGTAATCCACGGTGACGTTGGCCGGGGCGGCCGCCTTGGGGCGGGCCTGGGCCGCCGGAATCGCCAGGGCGAGGGCCGCGACGGAGAGGAGGCTGGCGCTGAGGAGGCGCATGGCGCACATGTGAGGAACTCGGGTGCTGGCGAGGATGCCCGGTCGAGACGCGTCCGGGTCCGCATTCCGGCATCGTCCGCCCCCATGGTTAACACATCGTTGGAGGGCGGTCAGCTTGACCGTGCCGCGTGCGAAAAAACGCACGCTGCCTTGACGGCGGGGGCACCCTTCCCCTATAGGCTCGCGCCTTCAATGAGAACGCCGCTCCACCGGGCTTGGCGTGCGTGAGACCCTTTTCCGGGTGTCCCGCCATCGCCCTGTCGGACACGCGGAACGAACCGGGAAGTCAAATTATGTCGCGCCGTTGCGAACTCACGGGCAAAGCCGTGCAGACCGGCCACCTCGTGAGCCACTCGAACCGCAAGACCAAGTGCCGGTTCCTGCCGAACCTGTGCCAGGTCACCCTGCAGTCGGACGCCCTCAAGCGCCGGGTACGCCTGCGCGTCACCGCCCACGCCCTGCGCTCCGTGGAGCACCGCGGCGGCCTCGATGCCTTCCTGATCAAGGCCCGGGAGATCGAGCTGTCGCAGACGGCCCGCCTGATCAAGCGCGAGCTGCACAAGAAGCTCGCCGAGGTCGAGACCCCCGTCGCCGCCTGAGGCCGGCGGGCCGGCCCTCGGGCCGGGCCATGTGATTCCATCTCCAAGCCGCCGTCCGCTTGAATGCGGGCGGCGGCTTCGTCGTGTTCGCAGACCTTCGGATTGACCCTGCTCCACATAAATTGTACCGATCGGTACAGCGCCGGCGAATCGGCGCCCGAGGAGCCCGCATGTCCGACGCCCGTCCGCCCCTGCCGCCGTTCACCAAGCTGACCGCGATCGAGAAGGTCCGCGCCGCCGAGAACGGCTGGAACGGCCGCAACCCTGAAAAGGTCGCCCTGGCCTACACGGCCGACAGCCGCTGGCGGAACCGCTCGGAATTCTTCGAGGGCCGCCCGGCCATCGTGGCGTTCCTGACGGCGAAGTGGGCGCGCGAGCACGAGTACCGGCTGATCAAGGAGATCTGGGCCCATGGCGACGACCGTATCGCCGTGCGCTTCGCCTACGAGTTCCACGACGCCGGGGGGGCGTGGTTTCGCGCCTACGGCAACGAGAACTGGGAATTCGACGCCCACGGCCTGATGCGGGTGCGCCATGCCAGCATCAACGACCGGCCCATCGCCGAATCGGAGCGCCTGTTCCGCTGGGACGCCTCGAGCCCGCGCCCGGACGATCATCCCGGGCTAACCGAACTCGGGCTGTGACGAAGCCCGTCGGCGCGCGGGAGGCCGCGATCCCCGCCCTGGCCGAGGTGTTCCGCGAGCACGGCTACGCGGGCGCCAGCCTCGCCCTCCTCGGCGAACGCGCCGGGCTCGGCAAGGGCAGCCTCTACCACGCGTTCCCGGGCGGCAAGGCCGAGATGGCGGACGCCGTCCTCGATAGCATCGGCGCGTGGTTCGAGGCTGAGATCTACTCGGCCCTGCGCGACGATCCCGACCCGCACGCCGCCATCCGCCGCATGCTGGCGGAGACCGACGCGTATTTCCGCTCTGGGCGAAGGGTCTGCCTCGTCGGCGCCTTCGCCCTGTCGGACGGGCGCGACCGGTTCGCGGAGCGGATCGCCGGGTACTTTTCCGCGTGGCGGGACGCCCTGGCGGGAGCACTGAAGCGCGCCGGCCGGGCGGAGGCGGAGACCCTGGCCGAGGACGCCGTCCTGGCGATCCAGGGCGGCCTCGTCCTCGCCCGTGCCCTCGACGATCCGGGCGTGTTTGCGCGCCTGCTCGGCCGCCTGGAGCGGCGGCTGTGCGGGGCGCCGTGATCCAGGCGCGCGGGACTCCGTGCGGGCACGTCTCGTGCCCGTCCGCTCAGGCCGCCAGGGTACGGCCACGGGCCGCCGCGAGGACCGCGTCGGCCGGGACGTTCACCCAGGTGTCGCCGTCGGCATCCGGATTGGCCCGCACCCAGTCGCCCGCGATCCGGTAGCCGAGGGTGTAGCCGAGCCAGCGCGGATACCGGCCGCCGATGCCGTAGAACCACGCCGCGTGATCGTGGCTGCGCGCCGCCAGGGTTGCCGCATCGGGACGATGGGCCGCGAGGGCGGCGTCGTCGACGGCGCATTCCCACGGTTCGGGGTCCGAGCCGAACAGGCGCTGCACGAACCGGCCCGCCAACCCTTCGCTGACCAGGGCCTCGCCGAGGGTCCAGCCGTAGCCGGGTCCGGCCATGCGCAGGCAGTGATGCGCCTCGTGCGCCACGGTCCGGTGGATGTCCCCGTCCGTCAGCGCGCGTTCGAAGTTGGGATTGGCGGGGTCGATGGTCAGGGCGAACAGGCCCGCATGGTAGGCCCGGCCGCCCGTGCCGGTCTCGGGAATCACTCCGCCGGCGTGGCGCTGCACGAGGATGTCGAGGGGCCGCAGGGGCATCAGGCCGGCGATGGCGCGGCGGGCGACCGCCACCTCCGCGGTGATCGCGTCGCGCCACGGTCCGAGGTCGCCCGAGGCTTCGAGCCAGTGCAGGTGCCACGTCATCGCCAAGTTGGACATCGCCAAGTTCGAAATCGCCAAGTCCGGATCGGTTTCGATGCCCAGGTGAGAGAGCACCGAGTTTGACCGACCGGAACCGATCCCGCAACGTCCGCGTGTGGCCGGACGCGGCTGAAACCGCGTGCAGGAGCGGTCTAGCGCCGTCCGCCCGCCCGTGCGGCCTTGCGGGACGTGCCGCCGCCGGCATCCTCCTCGAACAGCTCCGCCAGCTTCTCCGTCATGGCGCCGCCGAGTTCCTCGGCGTCGATGATGGTCACGGCCCGGCGGTAGTAGCGCGTCACGTCGTGGCCGATGCCGATGGCCAGGAGCTCCACGGGGGAGCGGGTCTCGATGTCCTCGATCATCCAGCGCAGGTGGCGCTCGAGGTAGTTGCCCGGATTGACCGAGAGGGTCGAATCGTCGACCGGCGCGCCGTCGGAGATCACCATGAGGATCTTGCGCTGCTCGGGGCGGGCGATGAGGCGCTTGTGGGCCCAGTCGAGGGCCTCGCCGTCGATGTTCTCCTTGAGAAGCCCCTCGCGCATCATCAGCCCGAGATTCTTTCGCGCCCGGCGCCAGGGGGCGTCGGCGGACTTGTAGACGATGTGGCGCAGGTCGTTGAGGCGGCCCGGGGCGTTGGGCTTGCCCGAGGCCAGCCACGCCTCGCGCGATTGCCCGCCCTTCCAGGCGCGGGTGGTGAAGCCCAGAATCTCCACCTTCACGCCGCAGCGCTCCAGGGTCCGCGCCAGGATGTCGGCGCAGGTGGCCGCCACGGTGATCGGCCGGCCGCGCATGGAGCCCGAATTGTCGAGCAGGAGCGTCACCACCGTATCGCGGAAGTTGGTGTCCTTCTCCTGCTTGAAGGAGAGGGGCTGGAACGGGTCGGTGACGACGCGGACGAGGCGGGCCGGATCGAGCTGGCCCTCTTCGAGGTCGAAGTCCCACGCCCGGTTCTGCTGGGCCAGCAGCCGGCGCTGCAGCCGGTTGGCGAGGCGCCCGACCACGCCCTGGAGATGGGCGAGCTGCTTGTCGAGGTAGGTCCGCAGGCGCGCGAGTTCCTCGGCGTCGCAGAGCTCCTCGGCGTGGATCACCTCGTCGAAGCGGGGATTGAACACCTTGTATTCGGGGCCGCGCGCCTCGTTGCCCCGCGACGAGGGCGGACGCCAGGCTTCCGAGGCCTCCTCCGATTCGGCGTTCTCGGCCTCTTCCGGCAGCTCGCCCGACGGCGCGTCGGCGGATTCGGTGGCGCCCTCCTGGAGGTCGTCGGAGGCCTCTTCCGAGACCTCCATCTCGGCGCGGTCGCCCTGGGACTGCTCCTCGGCCTCGCCCTCGCTCGGGGTCTGCTCGTCGTCCTGGGACTCGCCCTCGTCGTCGTCGTTGTCGTCGTCCTCGGGGTCGAACGGCGTCTCGTCGGCCATGTCGAGGGAGGTGAGGAGATCGCGCACGGAGCGGGCGAAGGCGCGCTGATTCTCCAGCGTCCCGATGAGCCCGTCGAGGTTCGGCCCGGCCTTGTCCTCGATATGGGCGCGCCACAGGTCGACGATCTTCTGGGCCGCCGGCGGTGGCGCCTGTCCGGTGAGGCGCTCGCGCACCATCAGGGCGACGGCGTCCTCCATGGGCGCGTCGGCCCGGTCGGTGATCTCTTCGTACTTGCCGCCGCGGTGGTAGCGGTCCTCCAGCATGGCCGAGAGGTTGGAGGCCACCCCCGACATCCGGCGTGCGCCGATGGCCTCGACGCGGGCCTGCTCGACGGCGTCGAACACCGCCCGCGCCCCGGAATTCTCGGGCGCCAGGCGGCGGTGGACGGCGACGTCGTGACAGCCGAGCCGCAGGGCCATGGAATCGGCGTTGCCGCGCAGGATCGCCACGTCTGCCGCGGTGAGCTTGCGCGGCGGTTCGGGCAGACGCGCCTTGTCGCCCGTGAGCGCCGGGCGGTCGCTGGCATAGACCACCTCGATCTCGGAGCGCTTGGCGATGGCGCGCAGGCACCCTGCCACCGAGCGCTTCAGGGGCTCGGCGACGGGCTCGCGGCGGTCGCCGGCTTTGCGGTTGGAGATGCTCACGGGCGCTGCTTTTTCACTGAGTCGAAATCGAAGGGCCGGTTCAGGATGTCGTCCCATTCGTAAGGGCATTCGTCCGGAAATTCGTCCGGCGGAAGATGGGTCTCATCGGAAGCCCAATCGCGCGCGTCCGGGTAGGCGTTGCCCAAAGCCTCGTCGATGCGGGGCTTGAGGCCGGGGTTGCTTGCCAGAATCCGCGCATACCGCCGACGCTGCTCGCGGATCGAGAAGATCCAGCTCGGGGTGCGATGCTCGGGCTGCTGGTCCCATTTCAGCATGTGCATCACGAGGACGCGCAGGGCGCTTTGGAGCTTGGCGAATTCGCCCTTCGACAACCCTTCCAGCTCCTCCGCGATATGATCGAGGTCGAGCGCATCGACCCTCCCGGCCCGGAGCAGGGCGACCTGCTCCTGCACCCAGGTGTAGAGGTCGTCCTCGTAGCGCGTCCCGCCGACGGACAATCCTCCATCGGTCGGATCGCCCTTCCAAGCTGGCTCGCCCATCGCGTCCTCCGCCAAAGATTCCCTAGCTCAGGGCCACGTTCGACGCGCTCTCGGGCAGGTCCTTGCCGAAGGCGCGCTGGTAGAATTCCGCCACCAGGGTGCGCTCGAGCTCGTCGCACTTGTTGAGGAACGTCACCCGGAAGGCGAAGCCGATATCCTGGAAGATGTCGGCGTTCTCGGCCCAGGTGATCACCGTGCGGGGGCTCATGACGGTGGAGAGGTCGCCGTTCATGAACGCGTTGCGGGTGAGATCGGCGACGCGGACCATCTTGCTGACGATCTCGCGGCCGCCGTCGCGCTGGTAGTGCAGGGCCTTCGACAGGACGATGTCGACCTCGCGGTCGTGGGGCAGGTAGTTCAGGGTCGTGACGATGGACCAGCGGTCCATCTGGCCCTGATTGATCTGCTGGGTGCCGTGATAGAGGCCCGACGTGTCGCCGAGGCCGACGGTGTTGGCGGTGGCGAACAGGCGGAAGGCGGGGTGCGGGCGGATGACCCGCTTCTGGTCGAGCAGGGTCAGGCGGCCGGAGAGTTCGAGGACGCGCTGGATTACGAACATCACGTCGGGCCGGCCGGCATCGTACTCGTCGAACACCAGGGCGACGTTGTTCTGCAGGGCCCAGGGCAGGATGCCGTCCTGGAAGGCGGTGATCTGCTTGCCCTCCTGCAGGACGATGGCGTCCTTGCCGACGAGGTCGATGCGCGAGACGTGGCTGTCGAGGTTGATCCGGATGCAGGGCCAGTTCAGGCGCGCGGCGACCTGCTCGATATGGGTCGACTTGCCGGTGCCGTGGTAGCCGGTGACCATGACGCGGCGGTTGCGGGCGAAGCCCGCCAGGATGGCGAGGGTGGTCTCGCGGTCGAAGATGTAGTCCGGGTCGAGGTCGGGCACATGCTCGTCGGTCTTCGTGAAGGCCGGCACCATGAGGTCCAGATCGATGCCGAAGGCCTCGCGCACGGAGACGGTCCGGTCGGGCAGCGAGGCGGGCGAGACGTCAGAGAGCATACGGGACCTCGTGGAGCGGGCGCCGGCGGGGCCGGAACACGCGGGGCTGTGTCGGGCGAGAGGGGGCGCGGCCCGTGCAGAGCCGCGTTCGCCCCGTCATCTAGGGGACGGCGCCGGGGGACGCCAAGGGTGGATGCCACACGAAAGAGACGTGATCCGGCACGATATAGGGCGGCTTGCGCCGATTGCCGCCCCGGATCGGACCCGACGGACCGGCAAAACCACGCAGGGTTCGTGCCGCGCTCAGCACAGACCGGCGGCGCGGAGCGCATCGTGGGCGCGGATGATGTCGCGCAGGCGCTCCTCGAACGAGCGGTCGCCGCCGTTGGCATCGGGGTGGAAGCGCTTCACCAGCACCTTGTACTGCGCCTTGATCGCCGCCGAATCGGCGTTCTCGTCGAGGCCCAGCACGTCCAGGGCCTTGAGGGTGGCCGCCGAATGGCGCGGCCGGCGCGGCTCGGGCTCGCGCTTGCGCCGGGCGGTCTCGCCCACGCCCTCGGCGCGCAGGATGTCGAGGGGATCGACGTAGGCCCAGTCGCGGGTGGCCTCGGGCTTCGGCTTCGCCGCGGCGGTCGCCGGGTTCACCCCCATGGCCCAGGTCGGGCGGTGGCCGATGATGGCGTCCTTCTGGAAGGCCTGCACGGCGGCGTCGTTCATGCCGTCGAAGTAGTTGTACGTGGCGTTGTAGGCCTTCACGTGGTCCATGCAGAAGCGCCAGTACTGGCCCTCCGCCTTGCGGCCCTTGGGGGCGCGGTAGAGGCCGGGGTTCTTGCAGCCGGGCGTGTCGCAGCCCTGCGCCGACGCCTTCTTCGGCTCGTCGCAGGACGGCTTGATGCGGATGCTGTCGAACAGGGGCGAGTTGAGATCCATGATGGGGCGATTATGAGAGGGCGGGTCGCAGACACAAGGGCGCCGGGCCTGATGCCGCATGCGGACATCGGGGGTTGACGGGAGCGGCGCGCGAAGCCCGAACAGGCGGGCGCCGCACGGGGCCGCCCATCCGGCCGGAGGAGACCGCACGATGACGACCATGAGGGACTGGATCGACGAGACCCTGCGGAGCGCGCTCGCGCCGACGCATCTCGACGTGATCGACGAATCGCACCTGCACGCGGGCCATTCCGGGGCGCGGCCCGAGGGCGAGACGCATTTCCGCCTCGACGTCGTCTCGGCGGCCTTCGACGGCAAGAGCCGGGTCGAGCGCCACCGCATCGTCAACGGCGCCCTCGATCCGGCGTTCAAGCGCGGCCTGCACGCCCTCGCCGTGCGGGCGCGGACGCCGTCCGAAGCCGCCTGATCCCTCGGGTCGGAGACCGCTGCCGTGGCGCTTCAGTGCACGCCCCAGATCGCCATCGACGAGGCGGAGCTCGACGAGACCTTCGTGCGCGCCTCGGGGCCGGGCGGGCAGAACGTCAACAAGCTCTCCACCGCCGTGCAGCTGCGCTTCGACGCGCGGCGCTCGCCGTCCCTGCCCAACGCCGTGGCGGTGCGGCTCATGCGCCTCGCCGGCCGGCGCCTGACCCTGGACGGCGTCATCGTCATCTCGGCCCAGCAGCACCGGACCCAGGACCGCAACCGGGCCGATGCCCGCGAGCGCCTCGCCGCCCTGGTGGCGGAGGCCGCCGTGCCGCCGACCCCGCGCCGGGCCACCCGCCCGACGCTGGCCTCGAAGAAGCGGCGCCTCGAGGACAAGTCGAAGCGCGGCGACACCAAGCGCCTGCGCGGGGACCGCGGCGACGGGTGACCGCGGCTCCGTCCGCCTCAGGGCTTCGGGGCGGCGGCGCCGTCCGGCGGATGGTGCTCGACCTCGCCGCTGACATAGGCGCTGCCGGGCCTGGCGATGGTGAGCACCAGGGCGATCATCGCCAGCAGGGCCGCCAGGGCCGCCGGGAACAGGAACGCGTCCTCGCCGTACTGGGTCTGCAGGAAGCCGCCGATGACGGCGCCGGTGCTGAGTGCCGCCCACAGGGGGGCCTGGATCCAGAACGAGGGCGCCACGGTGCCGAGGATGAGGTTCGCGAGCCCCGTCCCGAACCGCACCACGGCGCCGGTGACGTAGGTGAGCGCGAGGCTGCGCCCGCCCTCGTCCTGCAGGGTCGCGTTCTGGAGGCCCAGCGCGATGACGATGGGATAGGCGTGGAGCGGGAACGCGAAGGTGCCGTGCGGCACGATGAGCCCGACGGTGAGCAGCACCGCCTGGAGCAGCAGCAGGACCGACAGGCGCCAGCGTCCGACCCAGGCGGCGATGAGCGTGCCCGCGAAGGCTCCGAAGCAGAACAGGATGATGACGGAGGCGACGCGGGACGCGCCCTCCCAGTCGAACCGGCTCACCGACACGCCGAACCGGGTCGTGTTTCCGCTCATGAACGACATGAACAGCTGCGAGAATTCCAGGAACCCGATGGAATCGGCGCAGCCCGCCACGGCTGACAGGGCGAGGGCGAACGGGATGCGCGTTCGCGCGCTGGCGGGAAACGACTTGTTCTGCGGGTCTGCCATGGGGTCTCCGAGAGACGGCTGATGCGGGGGAAGGCCGGACTCCATACGCGCCCGGACGCGCGAAAGGTTCGTGGGCGTCGCGGATTGCGCCCATGGCGTGCCACGCGGCACCTGTCCACCATTCCGGCTCACCGGAGCGGGATGAGGCGCTGACGTTCTCGTGAGCGGAGCCGATCCTGCGAACGCCGTTCGACCGCGCCGATGGCCGGATCAGGCGGGCCGGCGCGCGACGACGATGCGTCCCGGAACCGGCAGGCCGCGTTCGCGCCGGAGGGTCGCCGGTTCGAGGTGGTCGAGGCTGAGGCCGGCCCGGGCCACGGCGTCCCGCACCAGGGCATCGCCGTGGGCGTAGCGGGCATCCGCCCCGAGGACGAGGCCGTCGCCCGCATGCGACTGTACGCTGAAGGCGAGGCGCCCGTTCGGCCGCAGCACCCGGACGGCCCCCGCCAGGAGACCGGTGAGCGCGCCGACATAGATCATCACGTCGGCGGCGGTGACGAGGTCGGTCGCCGCCTCGGCCTCGGCCATGATCCCGGCGACGAGGTCGCCCTCGACGAGGCGGGCATAGCGCTTCCCCCGGGCGGCCTCGGCCAGCATGAGGGGCGAGAGGTCGATGCCGGTGAGGTGACGCGCCCGGTCCCCCAGGGCCGCGCCCATCAGGCCGGTGCCGCAGCCGAGGTCGAGCACGGACTCGTAGGCCGCCGGCGCCTCCGGGAGGGCGTCGAGGGCCGCCACCATGAGCTCCGGCGCGCGATAGGCAAGGTCGTCGACGAGGTGGCGCTCGAACCGGGCGGCATAGGCGTCGAACAGGGTGCGGACATAGGCCGGCGAGATCGCCGCGAGAACGCCGCCGTCGCCGATCTGTGCCAGCGCCAGCCGGGCGCCCTGATTGTCGTCGGGGTCGAGGTCGAGGGCCGCCGCGTAGGCGCGCAGGGCCGCGTGGTGGTCCCGCAAGTCGCCATGGCTGACGTAGCGCGCCTCCCGTGCCCGGCCCAGGAGGAACCAGGCCGGGGCGTAGCGGGGCGCGATCTCCAGGGTCTGCTCCGCCATCTCGGCCGCCCCTAAGGCGTCGCCCTCGGCGAGGCACGCTTCCGCGTAGGCGTAGCGTCTGTCGGCGAGGAACTCGCCGGAACCGGAAGGGCGCGACATGCTGGGTGGGGGAGTCCGCTTCGCTCGGGGATCGCGCGCCCTATATGCCGCGCCGATGACCTTCAGCGCCAGCGATCTCCTCACCCTGA
This sequence comes from Methylobacterium sp. WL69, assembly GCF_008039485.1. Taxonomy (NCBI): domain Bacteria; kingdom Pseudomonadati; phylum Pseudomonadota; class Alphaproteobacteria; order Hyphomicrobiales; family Methylobacteriaceae; genus Methylobacterium; species Methylobacterium sp. WL69. Next base: position 14,304 of record NZ_VRUZ01000034.1, read on the forward strand.
CCCGCGAGGGGCTGTACTGCCCCCTCGGCGACTTCCACGTCGATCCGACCTGGCCCGTGCCCCGGGCCCTGATCACCCACGGCCATGCCGACCACGCCCGCGCCGGCCACGGACAGGTGCTCGCCACCGGCCAGACCCTGCGGATCATGGCCGTGCGCTACGGCGAGGACTTTTGCACGACGCGCCAGGAGGCGCATTTGGGTGAAGACATCCGCATCGGCGACGTCACCGTGCGCTTCGCCCCCGCCGGTCACGTCCTCGGCTCGGCCCAGATCGCGATCCAGGCGCGGGGCGTGCGCGTCGTGGTCTCGGGCGACTACAAGCGCGCGCCCGACCCGACCTGCCTGCCGTTCGAGGTCATGCCCTGCGACGTGTTCATCACCGAGGCGACCTTCGGCCTGCCGGTGTTCCGGATGCCCGACACCCGCGACGAGGTCCAGAAACTCCTCGATTCCGTGGCGCTGTTCCCCGAGCGCGCCCACATCGTCGGCGCCTACGCCCTCGGCAAGGCCCAGCGGGTGATGGCCCTGTTGCGGCAGGCCGGCTACGACCGTCCCATCTACCTCCATGGCGCCATGGAGAAACTGACGGAGCTCTACAAGCAGGAGGGCATCCCCCTGGGTGAGACCCCGAAGGTGGTGGCGGCCGAGCGCGGCAAACTCCACGGCGCCATCGTGCTGTGCCCGCCCTCCGCCATCCAGGACGTGTGGTCGCGAAAATTCCCCGACCCCGTCGCCTCGTTCGCGTCGGGCTGGATGCGGGTGCGGGCCCGCGCCCGCCAGAAGGGCGCCGAACTGCCCCTGTGCATCTCCGACCATTCCGACTGGCCCGACCTCTGCCGCACGATCCGGGAGACCGGGGCCGGCGAGGTCTGGGTCACCCACGGGCAGGAGGACGCCCTGGTGCACTGGTGCGGGACGCAAGGGATCAAGGCCAAGCCCCTGCACCTGCTGGGCTACGGCGACGACGGCGAGGCCGAGCCGGGCGTCGCGGAGGTCGCCGCGTGAACGAGTTCGCCCACCTCCTCGACCGCCTCGCCTACGAGCCGCGCCGCAACGCCAAGCTGCGCCTGCTGCAGGATTATTTTTCCAGCGCCCCCGACCCCGAGCGCGGCTTCGCGCTGGCCGCCATGACCGGCAACCTGACCTTCCGCGAGGCGAAGCCCGCGATGATCCGGGGGCTGGTGGAGGCCAGGGTCGACCCGGTGCTGTTCGCTTTGTCGCACAACTACGTCGGCGATCTCGCCGAGACCACGGCGCTGATCTGGCCGGCGCCGGAACATCCCCTGGCCTCGACTGCTCCCAGTCCTCCGGCATCGGGCGGGCAGCGCGGGTCCCCTCTCCTGGAAGGAGAGGGACAGGGTGAGGTGTGCGAACTCTCCGGAGATGTCCCACACCTCACCCCAACCCTCTCCTTCCAGGAGAGGGAGCCGGCGCCTCACGCCGACACGTCGGGCACCCCTCCGGCATGGGGAGGGTCAGCGCCGCCGCCCCCCGGCCACAACAACCCGCCGCCCCACATCCCCACCCTCTCGGAGGTGGTCGAGACCCTCGCCACGATCAAGAAGGCCGACCTGCCGGGGCACATCGCCACCTGGCTCGATGCCCTCGACGAGACCGGGCGCTGGGCGCTCCTGAAGCTCATCACCGGGGCCCTGCGCGTCGGCGTTTCGGCCCGCCTCGCCAAGACCGCCGTGGGCGCGCTCGGCGGCCACGAGGCCGACGCGGTGGAGGAGGTCTGGCACGGCATGGTGCCGCCCTATCTCAGCCTGTTCGCCTGGGTCGAGGGCCGGGCCGAGCGGCCGACGACGCTGAACCCGGCGCCGTTCCGGCCACCGATGCTGTCCCACCCCATCGACGAAGACGGAGATTTCGAAAAACTCGATCCGGCGGCGTTCTCGGGCGAGTGGAAGTGGGACGGCATCCGCGTCCAGCTCTCGGGCGGACGCGACGAGGCCGGCGAACAGGTGGCGCGGGTCTACTCGCGCACGGGCGAGGACATCACGGACGCGTTCCCGGACCTGGCGCAGGCCATCACCTTCACGGGGACCCTGGACGGCGAGCTGCTGATCCTCAAGGAATCCCGGGTGCAGAGCTTCAACGTCCTGCAGCAGCGCCTCAACCGCAAGGCGGTGACCCCGAAACTCCTGGAGGAATTCCCGGCCCATGTCCGGGCCTACGACCTGCTCACGGCGGAGGGCGAGGACCTGCGCCCGCTCCCCTTCGCCGAGCGCCGCGCCCGCCTCGAGACCTTCGTCGCCGCCCTCGACCATGCCCGCATCGACCTGTCGCCCCTGGTGCCGTTCGCGACCTGGGAGGATCTGGCCGAGGCCCGCGCCGACCCGGCCGCCGTGGGGGCGGGCGAGGATGCCGACGCCATCGAGGGCGTGATGCTGAAACTGCGCGACAGCCCGTACCTGCCCGGTCGCCCGAAGGGGCCGTGGTGGAAGTGGAAGCGCGAGCCCCACCTCGTCGACGCCGTGATGATGTACGCCCAGCGCGGCCACGGGAAGCGCTCGTCGTTCTACTCGGACTACACCTTCGGGGTCTGGCGCCCCCGCGAGGACGGCAGCCCGGAACTCGTGCCCGTGGGCAAGGCCTATCACGGCTTCACCGACGCGGAGCTGGCCAAGCTCGACCGCTACGTCCGCAACCACACCACCAAGCGCTTCGGCCCCGTGCGCGAGGTCGCGTATGGCCTCGACGAGGGTCTGGTGCTGGAGATCGCCTTCGAGGGGGTGCAGCGCTCGACCCGGCACAAGTCCGGCGTGGCGCTCCGCTTCCCCCGGGTCCACCGCATCCGCTGGGACAAGCCGGCGGCCGAGGCCGACGGGATCGCGGTCCTGGAGACCATCCTGGCTCGGGGGACGAGCGAGATCGCCCCGGGCGCCATTCCGGAGAATTCCCCATGACGCGCGGAGCCAGGATCGGCGGACTCGACGGGTTTCGGGCGGGCGCGGTGAGCGCCCAGGCGAGCGCCCGCCTCGTGGTCTCGACGCCCGGACCGGGATTCACCGACATCACCGCCCGCGTGGCCGAGTTCGTGCAGCAGAGCGGGATCAGCCAGGGCGTGCTGAGCGTGTTCTGCCGGCACACCTCGGCCTCCCTGACCATCCAGGAGAACGCCGACCCCGACGTCCAGACCGATCTGATGACGGCGCTGGACGGGCTCGCCCCGCGCCACGGCGCCTACGTCCACGGCAGCGAGGGGCCGGACGACATGCCGGCCCATATCCGCACCATGGTGACGGAATCCGGCCTCACCATCCCGGTGCTCGACGGCCGGCTGGCGCTGGGCACGTGGCAGGGGATCTACCTCATCGAGCACCGCGACCGGCCGCACCGGCGGGAGCTTGTTTTGGCGGTGGTGGGGGCGTGAGGCGGCTCCAGGGCCCTGGCCGCGGAAGCGCATCGCCGCCGGGGCTCAAGACCTCGGCCCTCACCCCGGCTCCGCGCGAACCTGCTGCCGACAGGCAGCGGCGGCTCAGCCGGTCGTGGTTCCGCCCATGGCAAGGGCATCCACGACGGCCTCCGGGTGGCGATGGATCGTCCAGATCAGGGTCATGGCCGTGGCGTTCGGCTTCGATTTGCCCTGCTCCCAGTTCTTGACCGTCGCTTCTTCCAGGCCGAACCGCAGGGCGAACTGACTTTGCGAGAGATGCAGGGCCTCCCGCACGATCCGGACGGAGATCTGGTCCGGCCAATGCCTTCGGGCTTCGATGCCCAGAGCTGTCAGCTCCGATATCAAATGGTTCAGGCTCTCGACCTTCGGCACCTCGACATAGGCCTCGCCCGTATCGAACAGTTCCGTCATGACCGCGTGGGCGGCCTTCACCGGGAGATGCCGACGCACCAGGGCACGGGCCGCCGCCACCGTGTTCAGGTCAGCGTCCGGCCGTCGCTTGAGGCTGAGGCGTTCTGCGGAGCCTTCGCGGACGGGCGGCTCGTCCCGGATTTGCACCCGTGGTCCGAACGCCGCCAACAATGTGGATCTCGTCGACATCCAGCTCCTCCATGACGCCCTGCGCGATGTCCCGGAGCCCGGCCGCGCCCCATTGCTTCATGGAATCGCCACCGATGTGCAGGCCGGTCAACGTCAGGATTCGGCCCGAGACCGACACCTCGGCCATCACGTCGAGCGACCCACAAGGGGTCTGCACCTCGACGGTGAAGATCGGGTCATCGCTGTTGGCGTGATCGACGACGATCCTGACTTCGCGAGCCACTGAGCAGCCTATGCCATACGCAACTTGCGTACAAGATGCGACAGGTCCTCTCTACGGAAAGTCTGGCGGCGAGCCTCAGACCGCCTCCGCCACGAACGCCCGATACCCCTTCGCCCGCAACGCGCAGGCCGGGCACGTCCCGCACCCGTACCCCCAGTCATGCCGCGCCCCGCGCTCCCCGAGGTAGCAGGTGTGGCTTGCCTCGACGACGAGGTCGACCAGGGGCCGGCCGCCGAGGTCTTCGGCGAGGCGCCAGGTGGCGGCCTTGTCGATCCACATCAGGGGGGTGTGGAGGACGAAGCGGCGGGCCATGCCGAGGTTGAGGGCCACCTGCAGGGCCTTGATGGTGTCGTCGCGGCAATCCGGGTAGCCGGAGTAATCCGTCTCGCACATGCCGCCGACGATGTGGCGCAGGCCCCGGCGATAGGCCAGGGCCGCCGCGAAGGTGAGGAACACGAGGTTGCGGCCCGGCACGAAGGTGTTGGGCAGGCCGTCCGCCGTCATGGCGATTTCCGTGTCGCGGGTGAGCGCGGTGTCGGAGACGGCGCCGAGCGCCGCGAGGTCGAGGGTGTGGTCGGGGCCGAGGCGGCGCGCCCAGGCCGGGTTCAGGGCGCTCATGCCCGCGCGCAGGGCCGCCCGGCCGTCGAGCTCGATGCGGTGGCGCTGGCCGTAATCGAAGCCCAGGGTCTCGACGCGGGGGAAGCGGTCCAGGGCCCAGGCGAGGCAGGTGGCCGAATCCTGGCCGCCGGAGAACAGGACCAGGGCGCCGTCGTCGCTCATGGTTGTCCGCCGCCCTCGTACTCGGCCCACGACATCGGGGTCTCGTACACCTTTACCGAGGACAGGGCCGGCAGGGCTGCCTTGGTCCGCGCCCAGATCCAGGCGGCGATGTGCTCGGCCGTGGGGTTCTCCAACCCTTCGATGTCGTTGAGGCAGTAATGGTCGAGCTGCAGCAGCACCGGCGCGAAGGCGTGCTCGACGTCGAAGAAGTCCACCACCCAGCCGGTCTGCGGATCGACGGCGCCCGTGAGGGTGAGTTCGACCCGGTAGGAATGCCCGTGCATGCGGTGGCAGCGATGGGTCTCGGGCACGTTGGGCAGGCGGTGGGCCGCCTCGAAGGTGAAGGCTTGGGTGATCTTCATGGGTCGCACTCTCGTCCGGTTCGCACGCTATCCGATTCGCACGCGCTGGCCCCCTACGGGATGCCGATGATCTTGTGGGTCTGCAGGGACAGGCGCCAGCGCGCGTCGGCCCGGCAATAGGCCACCGCCGCCTCGGTGTTGGCGAGGCGCGCCGGCCCGTCCATGGGCTGGAGCCAGTGGTGGCGGAAGGCGAGATCGGCGAAACGGGCCGGATCGGCCTCGGCCTCGTCCTGGGGGTAGACCAGCTTCAGCTCGTGGCCCGTGGTCTGCACGAGGGGATTGCCGGCCTTGGGGCTGACGCAGATCCAGTCGATGCCCTCGGGGGCCGCCAGGGTGCCGTTGGTCTCCACCGCGATCTCGAAGCCGCGCGCGTGCACCGCCGCGATGAGGGCGGGATCGAGCTGGAGCAGGGGCTCGCCGCCGGTGAAGACCACGTAAAGGTGATGCGGCCCGCCGGCCCAGGTCCCGGCGATGGCGTCCGCGAGGAGTTCGGGCGTGGCGAACCGGCCGCCGCCCTCGCCGTCCATGCCGATGAAGTCCGTGTCGCAGAAGCGGCAGGCCGCCGTGGCGCGGTCCTGCTCGCGGCCGGACCACAGGTTGCAGCCGGCGAACCGGCAGAACACCGCGGCGCGGCCCGCCTGCGCGCCTTCGCCCTGGAGGGTGTGGAAGAGTTCCTTGACCGCGTAAGCCATGCTGTCCCTGGGCACCCGCCGGGTGCGACTGTCTCGTTCGCACATAGGCCGGGTCTGGCCGCGAGGCCACCGCTTCGCGCGGGGAGGGGGCATGCCACGCCCGGCTGACCCGTGCACCGCGAAAGGCTTCGCCATGCTCTCGCCACGGAGGCCGGGTTGTTGGCGGGGGAACCGGGGCACGCGACGCCTCGCACAAGCTTTGCCGTTACCCTACTGTGTCCCGCGCGGTCCGAGTCCCCTCGGGCCGGACCGGACCCTTCCGAGACAGGCCTGATGTCGAACCCCCTGATGAGGCGCCTCGCCCTTGGTTTCGCGGCGTGCGCCGGCCTGCTCGGCGCGAGTTCCGCCGGTGCGGTCACGGCGCCGATCCTCGTGGTCGAGGTCGATTCCGGCAAGGTGATCTACGCCCAGGGCGCCACCGACCCGTGGTTTCCCGCCTCCATCACCAAGCTGATGACCGCCTACGTCGCCCTCGATCTCGTGCGTCAGGGCAAGGTCTCGCTGGATTCGCTGATCACCATCTCGGCCGCCGCCGCCGCCGAGCCGCCCTCGAAGATGGGTTTTCGCCCCGGCACGCAGCTTACCCTCGACAACGCCCTGAAGATCATCATGGTGAAGTCGGCCAACGACGTCGCCTGGGCCATCGGCGAGAACCTCGGCGGCTCCATCGAGGGCTTCTCCGCCCTGATGAACGAGACCGCCGCCCGCATCGGCATGCGCGAGAGCCGCTGGACCAACCCCAACGGCCTGCCCGACGCCCGGCAATGGACCTCGGCCCGCGACATGGCGGTCCTCGGCCGCGCCCTGATCCGCGACTTTCCCGACAGCCGGGGCCTGTTCTCCATCTCGGCGATCCAGTTCGGCAAGTCGATCATGGCCAACCACAACGGCCTGCTCGGGCGCTACGCCGGCGCCGACGGCATGAAGACCGGCTTCATCTGCTCGGGCGGCTTCAACGTGGTGTCGAGCGCCACCCGCAACGGGCGCCGCCTCATCACCGTGGTCATGGGCCAGCCGAGCGCCCGCGAGCGCGACCTCAAGGCCTCCGACCTGTTCGATTACGGCTTCGGCCAGTCCACGGGCTGGACCGCCCAGACCCTCGAATCCCTGCCGGCCTCCGCCATCTCCGAGCCGCCGGACCTGCGCCCGTACATCTGCGACCGGAAGAAGCCCATGCCGGTGGACGAGGGTCCGGGCGCCATCGCGGGCAACACCGACAGCTCCAACGCCCAGATCCTCGCCGCCGCCGCCCTGCCGGGCTCGGCCCTGGCCCTCGCCACCCTCAACAACGGCGCCATGCGGGGCCGCGCCCTGCCGGCCCGCGCCCCGCTCCAGCCGATCCCCGTCTGGATCGGCCGCGATCCGGCCGAGGGTGCCATCGCGCTGAACGCCCAGGCGGAGGCCGACAAGGCCGAGCGCGCCCAGACCCTGGCCGCCGCCCGCAAGGCCCGCCTCGACACCGTCGCGGCCCGCCGCGAGGCGGCCAAGGAGGCCCGCCAGGCGCAGATGAAGGGTGGGGCCAAGACACCGGAAGTGAAGAAGGCCCTGGCGCGCGGCAAAGCCGCCGTGCCGTCCACCGCCAGCGCCTACGCCCCCGTCGAGGCGACGCCGGTGATGGAGGGCGCCCCGAAGCTCAAGGTGAACACCCTGCGCAAGCCCGCCGCCAAGGTGCAGCCCAAGGCCGCGAAGCCCGAGGCGAAGGCGGAGACCAAGCCGGTCAAGGCTGCCCCCAAGTCCGCCACCAAGTCCGCAGCCAAGCCGGCCGGCCGCTCGGCGAAGGCGGCGGAGGACGAGTAGCGCGGGCCCGATCCGACCGCGCGGCGATTGAGCCCGGGGCCGTGCCGGGGTAGGTCATCGCCATGACCGATTCCTCCGCGTCCGTCCTCTCGGCCCCCGATCCCCGCGCGCCCGAGCCGATCCCGCTCACCGTCCTCACGGGCTTCCTCGGGGCCGGCAAGACCACCCTGCTCAACCGGATGCTGAAGGATCCGGCCCTCGCCGACACCGTGGTCATCGTCAACGAGTTCGGCGAGATCGGCCTCGACCACCTCCTCATCGAGACGGTGGACGAGGGCATGATCCTGCTGGGTGCCGGCTGCCTGTGCTGCACCGTGCGCGGCGACCTCATCGCCACCCTGGAAGATCTCCTGCGCAAGCGCGACAACGGCCGCATCCCGCCGTTCCGCCGCGTGGTCATCGAGACCACGGGGCTCGCCGACCCGGCCCCGATCCTCCACGCCCTGATCTACCACCCCTACCTCGTCATGCGGTACCGGCTGCAGGGCGTCGTCACGGTGGTGGACGCGGTCAACGGCGACGCGACCCTCGACGCCCATCCGGAGGCCGTCCGCCAGGCGGCGGTGGCCGACCGGCTGGTGCTGACGAAGGCGGATCTCGCCGAGGGCGGGACCGAACCCCTCGAGGCGCGCCTGCGCGCCCTCAACCCCGCCGCCGCGATCCACGGGGCCGACGTGGCGCCCGCCGACCTCCTCGGCGGGTTCTTCGGCCTCGACGGCAAGGGCGCCGACGTCGCCGCCTGGCTCGGGGCCGAGGCGGTGGACGCGCACCACCACCATCATCACGGCCACCACCATCACGACGTGAACCGGCACGACGCCGCGATCCGCGCCTTCACCCTGACCCACGACGCCCCGGTGCCGCGCGCCCGGTTCGAGATGTTCCTCGACCTCGTACGCTCGGCCCACGGACCGAAGCTCCTGCGCCTCAAGGGCCTCGTGGCGCTGGCCGACGCGCCGGACAACCCCGTCGTCGTCCACGGGGTGCAGCACATCGTCCACGCGCCCGTGCACCTCGACGCCTGGCCCGACGACGACCGGCGCTCGCGCCTCGTCCTCATCGTGCGCGACCTCGATCCGGCCTTCGTCACCGGCCTGTGGGACGCCTTCCTCGGCCGTCCGCGCATCGACGCCCCCGACATGGCGGCGCTCACCGACAACCCCCTGGCGATTCCGGGCGGTTGAGGGCCGCCCGATTCCCGGTCCGGGGCGGACCGGCGCGGCCCCAATCTTGAACCCGAGACCGCAATGGGGCGCCCCCGGGCGCCGGACCGTCCCGAACCGGGACGCGGGTGGGACTTGTTTCTTGATGGCGGCACGGCGGTTCACGGTGATCACGGGTGGCGTTTTCGGGGATGCGCCGGGGTTCGACGGGGCGGGGCTCGCCGACACCGACGCCCGGCCCATGGAATCCTGGTCCATCGACCTGTGCCGTCCGGGGCAGGTCGTGCCCGAGGCGGAGGCGGCGTGGCGCGCCCTCCTGACCCGGACGGGCGTGTCGGACCCGTTCGCCGACCCCGACTATCTCCAGGCCGCGGCCCGGCACGGGGCGGGCGGGCGCGAGGTGGTGTTCGCCCTCGCCTGGGGCCGGACGGGGGCGCGGCGCACCCTGTGCGGCGCGATCCCCCTGACCATGCCGAACCCGATATGGGGCCACGGGCGCATCGGCCCGTGGCAGCCCTACGGCAGCGCGGTGACGCCGGCCGTCGAGGCCCCGCACGGGGACGCGGTGCAGGCGGCACTGCTCGCGCATCTCCGGACCCTGCGCCGGGGCGCGAGCCTCGACCTCGCCCTCGCGGCGCCGGCGACCCGTCCGGTCCTCAGGCCGGTACCCGATGCGGTCCGCATCCCGGCCCACAACCTGTTCGACGTCGGCGGCGCCGGCGCGTCGTCCCGCGAGCGCATCGTCGCGCCGGATCGCATCCGCGACGCCGTCGAGGAATTCTTGATTCTCGACGCCGCCCATGCGGCGGCCCCGATCATCGGCGACCCCTCGGAGGCGGCCCTGGTCCGGGTGGTCACCCGCCTGTTCGCCCGCCGCCGCCAGGCCGCCGTCGACCTGACCCGCCGGGACGGCCGCGTCGTCGCCGCCGCCCTGCACCTCGGCACCGGCCCGCACGCCGTCGCCTGGCGCCGGGCCTCCGAGGGGATGGCGGGTACGGCCCGCCTCGACCGCTCGGCGTAGGAGCTTCGCCGGCCGGCGTTCCGGGGGAAGGGCGCTCGCGCGTCCGCGGGAGTGCCCCCCGTCCCTACTCGTCCTCGCCGAACCTGTTGGCGAGGAGATCGGTGATCGCCTGCAGGCTGGCTTCGGCCTCCGGGCCCGAGGTCACCACCGCGATGGTGGTGCCCTGCGCGGCGCCGAGGGTCAGCAGGCCCATGATCGAGCGCCCCCCCACCGTCTCGCCCGCGCGGGTGACCGTGACGGCGGCGTCGTAGCGTTCGACGGTCTGGACGAACTTCGCCGAGGCCCTGGCGTGCAGGCCGCGCCGGTTGACGATGGGAAGCACCCGCAACAGCCCGCCCTCGGGGACGGGGGGCAGGGCCTCTTCGGAATCCTCGTCGTCGATCATGCGCTTGTCGCCAATCCTCGCCCGCCGGCGCGCCGTCCTGTCGGCGCCGGAACCGTCACACTGGCCTGTAGGCGGTTGCCACGGCGTAAGGAAGGCGGGCGCGCGGCCGCGACGTTTCGGGACACCGCGCGCCGGACGCGCGTTGCCGGACGCCGCGACCCTTACTTGCCCGCCAGGACCCGCGAGGCGACGTTGATGTACTTCCGGCCCGCCTCCTGGGCGTGCAGCACGGCGTCGCCCAGTGGCTCGGCATCGCGCACGCTGGCGAGCTTGATCAGCATGGGCAGGTTGATCCCGGCCACGACCTCGACCTGGCCGCCGTTCATGCACGACAGGGCGAGGTTGGAGGGCGTGCCCCCGAACATGTCGGTGAGCACGACGACGCCCTTGCCCGAATTCACGCGGCCGACGGCCGTCATGATGTCGAGCCGCCGCAATTCCATGTCGTCCTCGGGCCCGATCGTGATGGTCTCGATCTGCTTCTGCGGCCCGACGACGTGTTCAAGGGCAGCCTTGAACTCCGTCGCGAGCAGCCCGTGGGTGACGAGCACCATTCCAATCATCGACGCGGATTCCAACGCCCTGTGAGCGGAGTCGCCATCTTGTGCAGCGCAAGGTCGAGCGCAAGGTGATCGTGACGTTTTGTGCGCCTCAACGTCATGATCATGCCACGATGGTGGCCCCCGCGCTACGGTCCGTCCACCCCGGGCAGCCGAAGGACCGCCGCGTGCCGCCCGCCCGTCAGCGCCGCCAGGGCATCGAGGACGAGGCGCGGCGCCAGGCCCGAGCGCAGCAGCCGGCGGTCCAGGACGAGGCGCGGCAGGGAGAGGCCGAGGAGGCCGGCCGGTGCCGGGACCTCCGGCAGGCGGGGCTCGCGGGCCACGAGATCGACCACGAGGCGGATCGGGGCCGCGTCCGCCCCCGCGACGGCGCGGCAGGGGCCGAGGCCGCGCACTTCGATCCGGTCGCCCAGCGCCGGATGCGGCCGGGCCACGAGGGTGTCGCCGTCGCGGTCGAGGCGGATGCGGTCGTCGCCGACGAGGGCGGCCGGCAGGGCCAGGGCGGCCGCCCGGTCGAGGAGCAGGAGGGCGAGGGTCGATTTGCCCGCCCCCGATTCGCCCCGGATCAGCACCCCGGCGCCGTCGAGGACGACGGCGGTGGCGTGGATCGTGTCCCGGTTCACCGGTGCCTCAGCGCACCGCCGGCAGGCGCACGGTGAAGCGCGCGCCCCGCACCGTCGGCTCGCCGTCCTCGTCCGCCGGGCCGGGGCGGTTCTCGGCCCGGATGGTGCCGCGATGGGCCTGGACGATCTGGCGCGAGATCGACAGGCCGAGGCCCGAATTCTGGCCGAACCCCTGCTCGGGCCGGTCGGTGTAGAAGCGCTCGAAGATCCGCTCGAGGGCGTGCTCGGGGATGCCCGGACCCTCGTCCTCCACGACGAGCTCCACGTCGCCGCGCACCCGGCGCAGGGCCACCCGCACCTTGGCGTCGGGGGGCGAGAACGAGCGGGCGTTGTCGAGGAGGTTGTTGACCACCTGGCCCAGGCGCGAATCGTGGCCGAAGATCGCGAACGGCGCCTCGCCCTCGCCCGCCGCCGCGGCGACGTCGAACTGGATCACGGCGTCCTTCGGGCGCCGCCGCTCGTTGGCCACCGACACCACGGTGGTCATCAGCTTGTGCATGTCGACCTTGCGCGCCTCGGCGCGGGCGAGCTCGGCGTCGAGGCGCGAGGCGTCGGAGATGTCCGAGATCAGGCGGTCGAGGCGCTTCACGTCGTGCTGGATGATCTGCAGCAGGCGCGACTTCGAGTCGTCGGATTTCGCCAGCGGCAGGGTCTCGACGGCGCTGCGGAGCGAGGTGAGGGGGTTCTTCAGCTCGTGGGAGACGTCGGCGGCGAAGCTCTCGATGGCGTCGATGCGCCGGTACAGCGCCTGGGTCATGTCGCGCAGGGCCCCCGAGAGGTGGCCGATCTCGTCCGTGCGCCCGGTGAAGTCGGGGATTTCCTCGCGGGACTTGATGCCGAGGCGCACCTTCTCGGCCGCGTCGGCGAGGCGCCGCACCGGCCCCGCGATGGCGCCGGCGAGGAGGATCGACAGGACCAGCATCACGGCCGCCGCCACCAGGAACACCTGCAGCAGGCCGAACCGCTCGGAGGCGATGACCCGGTCGATGTCGCCGCCCTGCGTCGACAGCAGCAGGGCGCCGCGCACGGCGCTGCCGCGCTGGATCGGCACCGCTACGGACACGATGGTCTCGCCGACCTCGTTGCGCCGGACGATGGTGCCGCGGGCGCCGCCCAGGGCCACCTGAACCTCCTTGAGGCCGTGTCCGCTCGCGGGGCCGACCTCGTCGGTCCGCACCGGGCGCTGGCCGCCGAGGATGCGGGTCTGCACGAAGTCGAAGGCCTGCTCCAGGACCGTGCGCTTGCGCTCGCGGGCGTTGCCGTCGCCGCGCCCGATCTCGCCCCGCGCCGGCAGGGTGCGGGAATCGAACAGGAGCCCGCCGTCGCCGTCATAGACCCGGGCGCGGTTGCCCGTGGGCGTGATGAGGCGGCTCAGGAGGGGCGCCACCCGCTCGGGGTTGAGGGAGAAGGCGAGCGGCGAGGGCTCTTCCTCGGCCTCGCCGGCCTGGAGCTGGAGCAGTTTGTCGGGGTCGATGCGGATGGCGCCGGTGTCGCCCGAGGCCGAGGCCGACGACGCGATGGCGCCGGCGATGATCTCGCCCTGGATCAGCAGGCTCTGCACCCGCGCCTGGATCAGCCCCTGGCGGAACTGGTTGAGGTAGAGGAAGCCGAACAGCAGGGCGAACAGCCCGACGAGGTTGAGCACGACGATGCGGCGCGTCAGGCTCGACGAGGCCCTCTGGCCGATGGCGTTCCACAGGGCGCGGGGCCACTCCACCATGCGGAGGGGGCGGTCTTCGGCTTGATCTGTGGTCGCCACGTCGGTCCGGTTCGATGGGGTCGCGGAAATTTTTTCGGAACGGCCCGCCCGGCGGGCTTCGCTCGGGCGGAACGCGCGGGACTCAGCTTTCCTTGAAGCGGTAGCCAACGCCGTAGAGCGTCTCGATCATGTCGAAGTTCGTGTCCGTCACCTTGAACTTCTTGCGCAGGCGCTTGATGTGGCTGTCGATGGTGCGGTCGTCGACGTAGACCTGATCGTCGTAGGCCGCATCCATGAGGGCGTTGCGGCTCTTCACGACGCCGGGGCGGTGGGCCAGGGCCTGCAGGATAAGGAACTCGGTGACCGTCAGGGTCACGGCCTCGCCCTTCCAGGTGCAGGTGTGGCGCTCGGGGTCCATCATCAGGAGGCCGCGCTCCAGGGAGCGGGCGGCGGCATCGGCCTCGCGGACGGCGGCACCGGGCCCGTCCTTCGGGGCGAAGCGGCGCAGGACCGCCTTGACCCGCTCGACCAGCAGGCGCTGCGAGAACGGTTTGTGGATGAAGTCGTCGGCGCCCATCTTGAGGCCGAACAGCTCGTCGATTTCCTCGTCCTTCGAGGTGAGGAAGATCACCGGCAGGTCGGATTTCTGCCGCAGACGCCTGAGAAGCTCCATCCCGTCCATGCGCGGCATCTTGATGTCGAAGATCGCGAGATCGGGCGGGGAATGCTTCAGGCCGTCGAGCGCCGAGGCGCCGTCGGTGTAGGTCTGGATGCGGTACCCCTCCGTCTCCAGGGCGATGGAGACCGAGGTGAGGATGTTTCGATCGTCGTCCACGAGGGCGATGGTTGGCATGCGCGTTCCCTACTGCTCGGATGCGGTCCTTGCGGGTGCCTGTGCGCCCGCATCTCCGCATCCCACCCCGGGGTGAACCGGAGCCGGCGAAAAACGCGCTGGCGGCTTGGCGTCGATGGCGACTTGACCTCGACGGCGACGGCCGCTTTCGCGCGGAGAGTCAGGCTGTGTAAAGGGTCCCCGGGCAAAAAGCGAGCCGGGTCGCATTGGCGCTTGACTGCGGCCAACGGGCCGCACTCCCGGCGCCTCGCAAACCGGACCGTGCCACCGCTATCATCGCAGATCTGAACGAGAGCCGAGACGGGGACGAAACCATGGCCGAAGACGTGGAAATCAGGGACGTCGGAAACACGGGCGAGGGAAATACGGACGTCGGAAACACGGGCGAGCGGCGCGGGCCGGCGGTGCCGCTGTCGGCGGCGGACGCGCCCTTCGACGCCATCGGCCTCGCCCGCCACCTCCTGCGCAGCATCCGGTCTGGGGCGCTCGCCACCCTCGACCCCGAGGACGGCACCCCCTTCGTCTCCCTCGTCACCGTCGCGACGGATGTGGACGGCACGCCCCTGATGCTGCTGTCGCGGCTCTCGGCCCACACCCGCAACCTGCTGGCCGACCCCCGCGCCTCCCTGCTGTTCAGCGCCGGCGGCAAGGGCGATCCCCTGGCCCACCCGCGCCTCACGGTGACGGGCCGCGTGGCGCAGACGCCCGACCTGCGCGCGCGCGCCCGCTTCATCGCCCGCCATCCGAAGGCGAAGCTCTACGCGGACTTTCCCGATTTCGGCTTCTTCGCCCTCGAGCCGAAGGCCGGCCACCTCAACGGCGGCTTTGCCAAGGCCGCCTTCCTGACGGCGGACGAGCTGCGCCTCGACCTCGCCGGCGCCGAGGCCCTGGTGGCGGGGGAGGGCGGCGCCGTCGAGCACATGAACGCCGACCACGGCGACGCCCTCGCGCTCTACGCCGTTGCTTCCGGAGCCGAACCCGGCCCGTGGCGCCTCACCGGCCTCGACCCCGAGGGGATGGACCTGCTCGCCGGCGACCGCACGGCGCGGGTGCCGTTTCCCGAGCCCGTGCGCGAGATGGGAGCCTTGCGAAAGGTGCTGGTGGCGATGGCGGCCGAGGCCCGTGCAGGTGCCCCCCCAACCTCCTAGATACTGAGATCGAGGTCTAGGTCGACGGTCCCCTTCACCGCACGAAAAACCTGCGCGAAATCGTCTTCGAGGGCGACGTTCGCCAGGGCGAAGACGACGAGTTCGGTGTCGGATTGAAGCCCGGTCCGGGCCTTCGCGGCGGCGATCAGGGCCGCGCTGACGCGCCCGGCGATGCGGCCATCCTTGGCCTGCGTCAGGCCCCCGTCGGCGGCCTCCCGCATCACGGCCGCGACCCGCTCGGCCGCCGCCCCGGACCGCACCGCCGGTTTGGTTTCCCGCTGATCCTTCGGCATGTCTCGCCTCGTCCGTTCAACGAATACCCGCTCTGGGGTAACGGTCCACGGTCGGTCCCGCCATTCGCCCGACCGGGACGCCCCGTCCCACCCCCGACGCTTGGCGTGGACAACCTGCGCTGCTATCTGCGGCGTTCCAGTTCTCACTCTCAAAAGACCGTGCGCCGGGTCCGTCTCCATGACGGCGGGCCGCGCGCGCCGGAGATCGCATCCTCGATGACCACGTTGCCCATCGACAACATTCGCAACTTCTCCATCGTCGCCCACATCGACCACGGCAAGTCGACCCTGGCCGACCGGCTGATCCAGACCACCGGCACCGTGGCCCTGCGCGACATGAGCGAGCAGATGCTTGACTCCATGGACATCGAGAAGGAGCGGGGCATCACCATCAAGGCGCAGACCGTGCGCCTGGAATACAAGGCGCAGGACGGCAAGGACTACATCCTCAACCTGATGGACACCCCCGGCCACGTCGATTTCGCCTACGAGGTCTCGCGGTCCCTGGCCGCGTGCGAGGGCTCCCTGCTGGTGGTGGATGCGAGCCAGGGCGTTGAGGCGCAGACGCTCGCCAACGTCTACCAGGCGCTGGACGCCAACCACGAGATCGTGCCCGTCCTCAACAAGATCGACCTGCCGGCGGCCGAGCCCGAGCGCATCCGCGCCCAGATCGAGGAGGTGATCGGCATCGACGCCTCCGAGGCCGTGGCGATCTCGGCCAAAAGCGGTCTGAACATTGAGGCGGTGCTGGAGGCCATCGTCACCCGCCTGCCGCCGCCGAAGGGCGACCGCGATGCGCCCCTCAAGGCCCTGCTGGTGGACAGCTGGTACGACGTCTATCTCGGCGTCGTGGTGCTGGTGCGCATCGTCGACGGCGTGCTCAAGAAGGGCATGAACATCCGCATGATGCGGGCCGACGCGGTGCACGGCGTCGACAAGATCGGCGTGTTCCGGCCCAAGATGGCCGATATCGGCGAACTCGGCCCCGGCGAGGTCGGGTTCTTCACCGGCTCCATCAAGGAGGTCGCCGACACCCGCGTCGGCGATACGCTGACCGAGGACAAGCGCCCGTGCAAGGAGATGCTGGCGGGCTTCAAGGACGTCCAGTCCGTGGTGTTCTGCGGCCTGTTCCCCGTGGATGCCGCCGAGTTCGAGACCCTGCGCAGCGCCATGAGCAAGCTGCGCCTCAACGATGCGTCGTTCTCGTATGAAATGGAGACGAGCGCGGCCCTCGGCTTCGGCTTCCGCTGCGGCTTCCTCGGCCTCCTGCACCTCGAGATCATCCAGGAGCGCCTCGAGCGCGAGTTCAACCTCGACCTCATCTCGACGGCGCCCAGCGTGGTCTACCGGCTGCAGATGACCGACGGGACGACGAAGGAGCTCCACAACCCGGCCGACATGCCGGACGTGATGAAGATCACCACCATCGAGGAGCCGTGGATTCGCGCCACCATCCTCACCCCCGACGAGCATCTCGGCGGCGTGCTGAAGCTGTGCCAGGACCGGCGCGGCGCCCAGGTCGATCTCAACTACGTCGGCAAGCGCGCCATGGTCGTGTACGACCTGCCGCTCAACGAGGTGGTGTTCGATTTCTACGACCGCCTGAAGTCGATCTCGAAGGGCTACGCCTCGTTCGACTATCACATCTCGGATTACCGCGAGGGCGATCTGGTGAAGATGTCGATCCTCGTCAACGCCGAGCCCGTGGACGCCCTGTCCATGCTGGTCCACCGCACCCGCGCCGAGCATCGCGGCCGCGCCATGTGCGAGAAGCTCAAGGATCTGATCCCCCGCCACCTGTTCCAGATCCCGGTCCAGGCGGCTTTGGGCGGCAAGATCATCGCCCGCGAGACCATCAAGGCCCTGTCCAAGGACGTCACCGCCAAGTGCTACGGCGGCGACATCTCGCGCAAGCGCAAGCTCCTGGACAAGCAGAAGGAGGGCAAGAAGAAGATGCGCCAGTTCGGCAAGGTCGAGATCCCGCAGGAGGCGTTCATTGCGGCGCTGAAGATGGACGATTGAGCCGGTTCCGCCTGGCTGCGGGGGGGAGGCAGCACTCGGGTGGGCACCGGCTTCTTCGTAGCGCGCGCGGATCTCTTCGCTCCCGAGCAGGCGCCGGGATTCACACATCGGTGAGATCGCCGATCGATTTTATCGCGCACGGGCTTCTCCCTCCCCCTCGTGGCAGGGCGATCGCAGATAGCGTTTGGGGGCCTTGAGAAGTCCGCAACGCTTTGTCATCCCGGGGCCGCGCAGCGGAACCCGGGACCCAGAAACACTGGTTTCGCAGGGTTTTGCACCGTCGGCGGCTCTGGATTCCGGGTTCGCCTGCGGCGCCCCGGAATGACATCGGTGGTCATATGCGATTGCCCTGCCCTTGTGGGGGGGATCAGGGGTGGGGGTGGCTCCGCCAGCCTCTGCAGATGACGAACGCGCGCAGGCCATTCCCTCGTCCATGCCGAGGGTCGCCCAACCACCCCCACCTCCCACTCCTCCCCACAAGGGGGAGGAGAGCTCCGTCGCGCTGAAATGTGTGATCCGGTAGCCTGTAAGCAGAGGGAGCCCGTCGGCCTCTCGCCTGGTGGGTGTGGGGTTTGAAATATCCACCCACCGAAGACGAGAATCCAGCAGTCCCAGGAAGAGGGGGCGTTCGCGCAGCATCCAAGAGATGTGCGCTGTCCTCTACCCCGCCGACCGCGCCAATTCCCGCGTCGCCTCGCCCAATTCCCGTCCCTGATCCCGCAACTGCCCCGAAGTACCCCCAAGCGTCTGCGACTGGGCCAAAGCCTCGTCCGTGGTGGTCCTGAGGGCATCGAGGTGCTGCGTCGCCGTGCCCAGGGTGGTGCGGACCTGGGCGACGCCGTCGGCGATGCGGCCGGCGGCTTCCCGGTGCGCGTCGCTCACCCGGAGAATGTCGCCGGCGGTGCCCTGCACTGTCTCGATCTCGTCCCGCACCCGCGACAGGGATTCCGTCGAGCGGGCCGCGCCCTGGCGCAGGTGCGCGATCTGCGTGCCGATCTCGGCGGTGGCTTGGCTCACCCGGTTCGACAGGGCCTTCACCTCGGCGGCGACCACGGAGAAGCCGCGCCCGGCCTCCCCCGCCCGCGCCGCCTCGATGGTGGCGTTGAGGGCGAGCAGGTTGGTCTGGCGCGCGATGGTGCCGATGAGGTCGCTGATCCGCCCGACGCCGGCGATGCGGGCCTCCAAATCCGAAAACACCCCCACGGCCTCCCCGAGGCGGGCGGCCGAGCCGCCCGCGAGGGTGCCGACCCGCGCGGCGTGGTCCCCGGCCTCCCGCGACAGGGCCACGAGGTCCTGGGCCGACCGGGCCACGGCGTCGATGTCGTGGGCCGCCTCCGTGGCGGCCCGGTCGACCTCGCCGCGGCGGGCGTCCACGGTCTCGGCGACCCGGAGCACGGCCTGCGCGCCCGCCTCCACCCCCACCGTCGTGCCGGCGAGGCGCTGGCCGATGCCGTCCAGCGCCCGCATGAGCGCGGCGACGCGGCTGCGCTGGGCGTGCTCCGTCAGCGCCAGGGCGAGGCGGTCGGCGACGTAGGCCATGAGTTCGAGGAGGTCGGGCTTGAGCTCGGCGGTCTCCCGCGAAAAGAACTCCAGGACGATCTCGACCCCGTCGCCGACGCGCACGGGGAACATGAAGCAGCCGCGCACGCCGTTCCGGCGGGCGGTTTCGGCCCGGACGAAGCCCGGCAGCACGGTGCAGTCCGGGCAGCTCACCGGGGCCCCGCTCGCCGCCACGCGGCCGACGAGGCCCTGGCCCGGCGCGAACACCGCCTGCTCCGAGGCCGCCACGAAGGCGTCGGCGTGGCGGGGATCGCCCGTCGGCGCGAGGTGCCACACCCGCATGGACGTCATCCCGCCCGGCGTCCCGGCGGCGCCGTCGGGCAGGCGCCGATAGGCGTGGGCGATGGGCCAGCCGGTGAAGCCCGCGACGATGGACAGGCACGATTCCGTCGCGGCCTCGGGCGTCGCCGCCGCCGCGCAGGCGCGCGAGACGGTGTTGAGGAAGGCGAGGACGGAGCCGAGGTCCTGCGGCAGGGCCGCCGCAGGCGCGGCCGGCGCCGGCCGGCCGAACCGCCGCAGGCGCGCGAGCGGGCCGGTCTTCGCCGAAGGGATCGGGCCGGCATCCATGGAAGAGCTTCTGACGGACACGTCTTCGGTGCTTTCGATGGGCCGCGCGATGCTTCCGCCGATCTCGGCGCCGTTCGAGATTAGCCTCGTCCCACTTGACGAAATCTTTTCAGGTCTCGTCGGGCCTGCCCAAATGAACGGCAGCCCTGGGCGAATTTTAGCCCGGGACCGCGATCAGGTGCCTCGCCGAAATTTCCCGGTGCATCCTGCGCGGATGGCGGCTTCGATCGCTCAATCGTCAATTGAAAGACAACCTGAGGTAATGATAGTGGGCGGGGCTTCACACGGGACCGCCCATGCCGATCGACGCAGACATCCTCGCCGCCATCGTCGCCGAGCTGGCCGGTCGACCGGGACACGAGAAGGTTCGGGCCCTGCTGTACCGGCTCCTCGTCGAGGCCCTCGGGGCCCGCAGCGAGCAAATTGCATTCGAGCGAAAGATACCTGAGGTTAACGGTCGCGTCGATGCTTTGCTCGGGCGCACGATCATCGAGATCAAGACCGATCTCCGCCGTGAGCGGCCGGCGGCGGAAGCCCAGCTCGCCCGCTACCTGCCCGAGCGCGAGGCGGCGACGGGCCAGCGCTACGTCGGCCTCGCCACGGACGGGGCGACCTTCACCGCCTACGAGATGCGCGACGGCGCTCTGATGGCGCTCACGGGCCACGACGTCCGGGTGACCGAGGCGGCCCGCCTCGTCGCGTGCATCGAGGGCGTCATCGCCGTGCGCGACTGGCTGCCCGCCGACGCCATCGGCATCACCGGCGAGCTCGGGCGCGAGAGCGCCGCCTTCGCCCGGACGCTGGGCCTCCTCGCCGCCGCCTGGGCCGGCCTGGCGCGCCACCCGGAGGCCGTGCTGAAGCGCCAGCTCTGGTCGCGGCACCTCGGCTTCGTCTACGGCCGGGCCATCGACGACAGCACCCTCTGGCTCCAGCACACCTACCTGGTGATCCTGGCCAAGGCGATCGCCGCCGGCACCATGGGCCAGTCGTCCAACCTGGCCCGGTCGACGCCGGCCGATCTCCTGTCCGGCCGGCACTTCCGGGAGGCCGGGGTGCACGGCGCCGTCGAGACCGACTTCTTCGGCTGGGTCCTCGACGCGCCCGGCGGCGACGCCATCGTTGCCGGCCTCGCGGCCCACGCCGCCCGGTTCGACCTCGGCAGCGTCGACGTCGATCTCCTGAAGGTGCTCTACGAATCCCTCATCGATCCCGAGCAGCGCCACGACCTCGGCGAGTACTACACGCCCGACTGGCTCGCCCGGAAGGTGGTGCGCCGGGCCCTCGACGCGCCGGCGGACCAGAGCTGCCTCGATCCGGCCTGCGGCTCCGGCAGCTTCCTGTTCCACGCCGTGCGCCTCAAGCGCGAGGCCCTGCTGGCGGCGGGCGTGCCTCCGGGCCTCGTCGCCGCCCGCTGCTGCGCCGGGGTGACGGGGTTCGACGTCCATCCCGTCGCCGTCATCTTCGCCCGGGTGACCTACCTCCTGGCGCTCGGCGAGGCCCTGCCGCAGCGGGACGGCGACCTGTCGCTGCCGGTCTATCTCGGCGACGCCCTGCAGTGGAACGTCACCCGCGACGGCCTCGAGCGCGACCTCGTCGTCGAGGTGCCGCGCGATCCCCGCGAGGGCCGCAAGGGCGCGCCGCTCCTGCGCTTCCCCCTCGAACTCTGCGCCGACCCCGCCGGGTTCGACCGGGTGATCACCGCGCTCCACGCGGCGAGCGAGGCGGGCTGGAGCGGCGACGCCTTCGCCGCGAGCCTGCCGGGCCTCGGCGTCCCGCCCGATCAGGTCGCGACCCTGCGGGCGACCTACCTCACCTACGACCGCCTGCGCCGGGCCGGGCGCGACCACGTCTGGGGCTTCGTCGCGCGCAACCTCAGCCGGCCCGTGGCCCTGTCCGACGGGGCGCGGGTCGACGTGGTCATCGGCAACCCGCCGTGGCTGTCCTACCGCTTCATGGCGGCGGCGATGCAGCGGCGGTTCCGCGACACCGCCCGGCGCCTCGGCCTCTGGGTCGGCCCCGAGGAGGCCCACCTCGTCACCCAGACCGACCTCTCGGCCCTGTTCTTCGCCCGCGCCGCCGAGCTCTACGCCCGCCGCCCGCAGGGGCGCGGGCCGGGCGGGCGCGTCGCCATGGTGCTGCCCCTGGCGGCCCTGAGCCGGGGCCAGTTCCGGGCCTTCCGCACGGGCGACTGGACCGGCCTGCGCGTCGCCTTCACGGAGGGCTGGATGCTCGACAACCAGGCGGTGGCCCCGGTCTTCCGGGTGCCGACCTGCGTCCTGTTCGCCGAGGTGACGGGCGGCCCGGCGCGGCCGACGCCGGACCGGGTGACGGCCTTCGCCGGCCGGCTGCCGTCGAAGGACGCGCCCGAGGCCCTGGCCGACCGGCACCTCGTCCTGCGCGACGCCCCGGCGCCGCTGGCGGCCAACTTCGCCGCCGGCTCGCCCTACCGCGACCGCTTCCGCCAGGGCGCCGCCCTGGTCCCCCGGGTGCTCTGCCTCGTGGAACGCGTCCCCGTGGGCCGCCTCGGCGCCAACCCCGGCGCGCCCCTGGTCCGCAGCCGCCGCTCGTCCCTGGAGAAGCTGCCGTGGCGCGATCATCCGGGCCAGCAGGGGGCCATCGAGGCCCGCTACCTCCGCGGCGTCCACCTCGGCGCCTCCATCGCCCCGTTCCGCGCCCTGGAGCCGGCCGAGGGCGTGATTCCGGTGGAGCAGGGGGTCCTCCTCGATGCGCGGCAGGCCGCCGGCCACGGGGCGCCCCGCCTCGCCGCGTGGCTGCGCGAGGCCGAGGCGGCGTGGACCCAGAAGAGCGCCGGCACCATGACCCTGAAGCAGGGCTGGGACTACAACCGCAAGCTCACGGTCCAGTTTCCCCCGGCGCCCCTGCGGGTGGTGTTCGCCAAGGCCGGCACCCGCCCGGCGGCCTGCCTCCTCGACGGCGACGGCGTCATCGACGACACCCTGTACTGGGCCGCCGTGGCGAGCCGCGCGGAAGGCCGCTACCTCCTCGCCATCCTCAACAGCGAGGCCGCCCGCCGGCGGATCGCCGCCCTGCAGGCCAGGGGCGAGCAGGGGGCCCGGCATTTCGACAAGCTGATGTTCACCCTGCCGATCCCGCTCTTCGACGCCCGCTTGGCCCTGCACGCCGCCCTGGCGGCGGGGGCGGAGACCGCCGAGGCCGTCGCCGCCGGGGTGGCGATCCCGCCGGGCACGTCGTTCCAGCGGGCGCGCGCCGGGGTCCGGGCGGCCCTGGCGGTGGACGGGATCGCGGCCCGCCTCGACGCCGGGGTCGAGGCCCTGCTCGGGCCGCCCGGCCGAGGCCCCGCCTTGCAACGCGCCGCCCTGCCGATCCCCGCAGGCAGGCCGGTGCCCGAACCGGCCGAGGTGTAAGCGTCCGTGCCGCGGTCGGGACCGCGTCCCGGCTACGAACGGTTGGAGACCAGGCGCAATCCCGGGGACATCGGCTCAGCGAGGGCGAGGGCGACCTTGCGTTCGAGCTCGCCGACGCGGAACGGCTTCAGCACGATCCCATCGGCCCGGTCGACGCCCGCCTTCGTCAGGGCGTCGGTGTCGGCAAAACCGGTGACGAACAGGACGGGCATGTCCGGCCAGCGCCGGCGGATCTCGATGGCCGCCTCGGCGCCGTTCATGCCCGGCATGGCGAAGTCGAGGACGACGAGGTCGATGCACGGGTCCGCTTCGAGGGAGGCCAGGGCCTGCAGACCGGACGGGGCCTCGCGCACGTCGTAGCCCGCCTCGGCGAGGCGGGTCGTCGTGACCTCGCGGACCTCGGAATCGTCGTCGACCACCAGCAGGACCGGCCGGCCGCCGGGCGGATGCGTCCGCGCGCAGTCGACGGGGCCGGGGCGCGCGGGGGCCGCCGCCGCGTCGCCGGCGACCCGCGGCAGGTAGACCTTGATGGAGGTCCCCTCGCCCGAGACCGTGTCGATGCGGATGCCGCCGCCGGACTGCTTCACGAAGCCGTAGACCTGGGCGAGGCCGAGTCCCGAGCCCTTGCCGACCTCCTTGGTCGTGAAGAACGGCTCGAACACCCGGGCGAGCACCTCGGGCGTCATCCCGGTCCCGGTGTCGCTCACGGAGACCATGACGTACTCCCCGGGCTGGGGCTGCTCCGGCCGCGACGGGGCGCCCGTGATGGTGACGTTGGCGGTTTCGACGGTGAGCCGCCCGCCCACCGCCATGGCGTCGCGGGCATTGATGGCGAGGTTCAGGATCACCAGCTCGATCTGGGTGGCGTCGACCAGGGCCGGCCACAGGTCGGCCTGGAGCAGGGTCTCGATCTGGACCGCGCCGCCGATGGAGCTCTGCAGCAGGTCGCCCATGGAGGCGACGGTCTGGTTCAGGCCGACGGGGGTCGGCTCCAGGCGCTGGCGCCGCGAGAAGGCGAGGAGCTGCGCCGTGAGGCGGGCGCCGCGGTCGGCGGCCCCCTTCATCATCGCGAGGCGGCGCTTCGAGCGCTCGTCGGACACGGCGCGCTCCAAAAACTCGATGTTGCCGGCGATGACGGTCAGGAGGTTGTTGAAGTCGTGGGCGACGCCGCTGGTCAATTGCCCCACCGCCTCGAGCCGCTGGTTCAGCCGGAGGGCGTCCTCGGCCCGCTCGCGCTCGGCGATCTCGCGCTTGAGCTCGGCATTGGCCTCGGCGAGCTCGCGGGTCCGCTCGACGATGCGGACCTCCAGGGTCTCGTTGACGGCCTGCAGCGCCGCCTCCGCCGCCTGCCGGTCGGCCCGCGCCTCGGCCTCGGCCAGGGCCCGCAGGATGGTGCGGGGCATCCGGTCGAGGCGCTGCTTGGTGATGTAGTCCGTGGCGCCGTTCTTCAGGGCCTCGACGGCGACGTCCTCGCCCAGGGTCCCGGAGCAGAACACGAACGGGGTCTCGGGGCATTGCGCGCGGGCGATGCCCAGGGCGCTGATGCCGTCGAAGGTCGGCAGGACGTAGTCCGCCAGGATCAGGTCGTGCCGGGCGGGCAGGGCCGCGGCGGCGAAATCGTCGCGGGTCATCACCCGCTCGATCACCACCGGGCGGCCGATGGTCTCCAGCTCCGCCTCAATGAGCTCGGCGTCGAGGTCGCTGTCCTCGAGGTGGAGGATGCGCAGGGCACCGCTTCCGGTCAGACGTTGGATGGCCAGCCTCCCCTGTGCGGCGGCGCTTCGTTCAGGACGGCCCAGAACACCCCGAGGTCCTTGATGGCGGCGAAGAACTCGTCGAACCCGACGGGCTTCACTACGAACGCGTTCACCCCGAGGTCGTAGGAGCGCACCACGTCGGTTTCCTCGCGCGACGAGGTCAGCATCACCACCGGGATGCCCCGGGTCGCCGGATCGCCCTTCACCTTGGCCAGGACCTCGAGACCGTCGACCTTCGGCAGCTTCAGGTCGAGGAGGATCACGGCCGGGTCCTGCGGTTGGCGCTTGTCGTGCGGCCCCCGCCGGTAGATCCAGTCAAGCGCCTCCGCGCCGTCGCGGCAAATGACGATCTCGTTGGCGAGCTGGCTGGATTCAAGGGCCGCCAGGGTGAGTTCGATGTCGTTCGGGTTGTCCTCGACGAGGAGAATCGGCTTCAATCCGGCCATCTCAGTGTCCCTCCGCCCGCAGGGGCAGCGTGAAAGTGAAGGTCGCGCCCTGGTTCAGGACACCCTCGGCCCAGGTCCGTCCGCCGTGGCGCTCGACGATGCGGCGCACGTTGGCGAGACCGATGCCGGTGCCCTCGAAATCCTCGACCCGGTGCAGGCGCTGGAACACGCCGAACAGCTTGTCGACATAGGCCATGTCGAAGCCGGCGCCGTTGTCGCGCACGTAGAACACCGCCTCTCCGTCCCGGGGCGGCAGGCGCCCGACCTCGATGACCGCCTCGGCCCGGCCGCGGGTGTACTTCACCGCGTTCGAGAACAGGTTCTCCAGCACGAGGCGCAGCATGAAGGGATCGGCGTAGGCCCGGCCGAGGGGCGCGATCTCCCACCGGATGACGCGGCCGGGTTCCACGTCGCGCAGGGCCTTGCGCCGGACCTCGTCCACGAGGGTGTTCATGTCGCCCGAGATCCGGTTGAGGGCGTGCCGGCCCATCTGCGAGAACGACAGCAGGTTGTCGACGAGGGTGCCGGCCGAGAACGCCGCCTCGATGATGGTGTCGACGTAGTGCCGACCCTTTTCGGAGAGATTGGCGGATTCGCGGTTCTTCAGGAGGTTGGCGTAGCCGACGATGTGCCGGAACGGCGCGCGCAGGTCGTGGCTGACCGAGTAGGAGAACGCCTCGAGTTCCCGGTTCGAGCGCTGGAGCTCCTCGCTCATGGCGGCGAGCTCCTCGGCCCGGCGCAGCACGATGCCGAGCACGGAGGCGCGCAGGTCCGTGGCCGCCTCGATCTCGGAGGCGGACCACGGCAGGGACCGGCCCTTGAGGGTCTCCGCCCAGATGGCGAAGGACTTTCGCGGGTGCAGGCGGTCGGGTCCGCCGGCCGGATCGGCCTGGACCGCCTTGACCGGGTTGCCGCCCCATTTCACCGTCCGCACCACCTCGGGCCGGAACCAGAGGATGTAGCTGGCGTAGCGCTTCGACACGGAGATCGCCAGGAGGCCGCTGGCGAGGGTGGTGAACGCTTCCGCCTGGGGGAAGGCGTCGGTTCCGGAGAAGGCTTCGGACAGGCTTTCGGTGACGAAGACCTCGGACTCGTCGGTGTTGGCCGACAGCCATTCGTACAGGAGCCGCACGTCCCGCTGGGACGGCGTCGCGCCGAGCAGCCGGCAATGCTCGGCGGTGACGACGGCGGCGCCCTCGGCATTCACCAGGGCCAGCACGTCCTCGGGGTGCTTGAGCAACCCGTCCACGAAGCTGTCCTCCTCCGCCATGAAGCCGAGGAGGCGCGACTGCACGGCGCCCAGCGCGAGGCGCTGCTCGGCCCGGTGGCCGCGTTCGCGGGCCGACAGCTGCAGGGCGAAGATCTGGGTGAGGACGTCGCAGGCGTTGCGGGCCTGGAGCGGCACCCGCCGGGGCTCCCGGTTGTGGCAGGAGATGAGACCCCACAGGGCGCCGTCGACGAGGATCGACACGGACATCGAGGCCATGGTGCCCATGTTGCGCATGTACTCGACATGGACCGGCGAGACCGAGCGCAGGACGGACTGGCTGAGGTCGAGGGGCTGTCCCGACGGCGTCAGCATCGGCCGGATCGGAACCGGCGCGTAGCCCGCATCCGGGATGATGCGCAGGCGGTTGCGCCGGTAGAGCTCGCGCGCCTGGGCCGGGATGTCCGAGGCCGGGAAGCGCAGGTCGAGGTAGGACGGCAGCGCGCCGTTGCCGTCCTCGGCCAGCACCGTGCCGTGCCAGTCGCGGTCGAACCGATAGACCAGGGCCCGGTCGAAGCCGGTGATGCGCCGGATGTCCTGGGCGACGAGGGCGCAGAGATCCTCCACCGTGCGCGCCGCGTGGAGGTGCTGGACGAAGGCGCGGAGCCGCGGCGTCAGGGCGTCGAGCTCGGACTCGCCCGCCGCGGCGTCGGTTTCCTCGAGCTCGACCACCACGAGGCCGTCGACCCGGTGCGCGGCGACCTCGTAGGCCTGCCGGGCGGCGCCGGCCCCCAGGCTCACCGTGCGGAGGTAGAGGGC
Source organism: Methylobacterium sp. WL69 (assembly GCF_008039485.1). Taxonomy (NCBI): domain Bacteria; kingdom Pseudomonadati; phylum Pseudomonadota; class Alphaproteobacteria; order Hyphomicrobiales; family Methylobacteriaceae; genus Methylobacterium; species Methylobacterium sp. WL69. The sequence goes on from NZ_VRUZ01000034.1 coordinate 41,669, forward strand.
GCCGTCCTGGTCCGGCGGCTCGGCGAGGTGGCGCCGGACCACCGAGGCGAGCTCCGGCAGGGCCCCGTCGAGACCCGTTCCGGGCGCGGCCGCCGCCGGCGCGTTCGCGCTCGCCTGGACGATGGTCAGGTTCGCCGCATCGAGCACGAGGAGGAATCCGTGCGGCTGGACGCTGCCGACGATGTGGATGGGCTCGCGGTCGCAGACCGTCAGGTCGGCGCCCGTCGCGCGGTCGATCGGTCGGTTCAAGGATGGGGTCCCCAGGATGCACGCCCGCCCGGCACGGTCTTTTCCCCGGTATCAGCCGGGTCCGGTCCGTGAAAGGGGCACAACCGCGCGGACTCGGAACCCGTTCCGAACGCCGTCGCCCATGGGTCCGTGCCGGTCCCGCCCCCGGCAGCGCCGGAGGGACCCTTGAGAACACCGGGCGACCCGCCGGACCCGTCGGCGCGCGCGGACACGATTGCGTGTGCGGGTGCCATGACAGCCGATGGTTGTCGCCGTGCGTGCCGGATCAGGCGCCGAGCACGGCCGGGATGGCGGAGCGCAGGCGGCCGTAGCCGCGGGTGGAGCGCGGCCACGCCGCCGCGTCCCAGGCCCGGCGCACGCGCAGGCACCCGTCCGGCAACGCCGCGGCCGAGGGGCCGACCGGCGCCCATCCGGTGACCACCGGCAGGCCGGCGGCCCAGCCCTCCGCCGCCGGGCCGGCCGCGCAGCCGAATCGGTCCTCGGCCCGCGCCAGGGCGTCCGC
>NZ_VRUZ01000035.1:0-42245 GCF_008039485.1 Methylobacterium sp. WL69
GGGCGGTTCTGCCGCGGACCGCGCGGGTCCCGGGCGCCGGTCACGGGAACGCGAGCGGTCGGCCCCCGTTATCCCCCCGCCGCGGCCACCGGGCCGGCGGCGGCACCAGAATCGGGATACCGTACCATGAGCCTCCTCGGCAGCATCGTCAGCAAGATCCTCCACCCCTTCGGAGGCGGCGACGCCCAGGCCAAGCCCGCCGACGCCCCGGCCTCCACCGGCAGCTCCGATGCCCCCGCCTCGACCGGCACGGCCACGGGCGGGTCCGTCGCGGCCGGCTCCGTCGACGTCGAGGAGGTGCTGAACGGCATGGCCGCCAAGAACGGCCAGAGCCTCAACTGGCGCACCTCCATCGTCGACCTGATGAAGCTCCTCGACCTCGACTCGAGCCTCACCGCCCGCAAGCAGCTCGCCGACGAGCTCCACTACACCGGCGACAAGGAGGATTCCGCCTCCATGAACGTCTGGCTGCACAAGCAGGTGATCAAGAAGCTCGAAGAGAACGGCGGCAAGGTCCCGGCCGACCTGAAGGATTGATTTTTTCGACCGGGTCCGCGGCGTCGTCGCGCCCGAACCGTTAAGGCCCGGTCGCCCCTGTGGCGGCCGGGCTTTTTTGCGTTTGGCGAATCGGACGGCCGCTCGACCTCGAACGCGATCCCGAGCCCCGGATGCGGGGCGGAGCAGGATCGCGAACCCCATCGGCACGATCCGGCACACGAGGCCGCTGCCCATCGTCCGCGGGCAGGGCGATGGCATCTGGAGTTTTCCCGGTGCGCGGACGAGGGGGCGTAGAGCTTCGCATGACCGCGCCAGACTTCCTCTCCTGAAAGGCAGCGCGATCGCAGATGAGCCATGACCGGCCCCGTCTCCTTCCGGGCTACCGCATTCACCCATCGGGCGGTTAGCGCGGGTCCCCTCTCCTGAAAGGAGAGGGACAGGGTGAGGTGTGCGAACTCTCCGGAAAGGTCCCACACCTCACCCCAACCCTCTCCTTCCAGGAGAGGGAGCCCGTCGCGACCGTTCGAAGCGCCGTGCTTCTCTGATCGAGCGCCGAGAAAACGCATCTGCGATCGCCCTGCCCGGAAGGAGAGGGACAGGGTGAGGTGTGGGACTTTTCCGGAGAGTCCACGACCCTCACCCCAACCCTCTCCCAAACAGGAGAGGGGCCCGTCGCGGGTGTTCGAAGCCTCTTGGGTCTGTTCGAGCGTCGAGAAAACCCATCTGCGATCGCCCTGCTCCGCAGCGGGAGCGTGCGAATTTCGGCGGAACGGCTCCGTCCGATGTACGGTAACGTACAAGATTCATCGTCCTCGACTTGGTCTCGCCGCTTTCACTCCTTTTCTTATGACGCATTCCGTATTATAAATATTGGGCGTAAGCCGAAAGTGGCGACCGAATTGTTCTGAGATTTTCAGCGATAAACCTGGTTTCGGCAGATGAAGCACATTGCGGAAACGAACAACGATAATAAAAGATGTCGGGAAATAATCAGTCGTATTGCGGCGGAACTCGGCTGCTCGACGGAATTTTTTCTTGAGGAATCGTTGAATGAGTTGGATCAGACCTCGGAACTGCTGAAGCTATGGCTGTCCATCGATAATATTCAGGACCGTGCAAAAGTCCTGACGTATGCGCGGACGATCGCGGCACAGATTCCGCCTTCGAAAGCGGCCTAGGGACACGCGTCAAGCGCCGCATCGGGGTCCGTCCCAAACGCCCGCTGCGCCGTGGCGTCCACGGGCGCGAACCCGCCGGGCTCGGGCGTTTCGTGAGGCACGCCAAGCCCCCTCCGGCCTCGCCGATCCCGCGACCTCACTTCGCACACGCGATTCTCGGGGCGTGGCGCGCCGCGTCTTCGGCGCGCGCGTCCCGTTGCGCGGCTTCCTGTCCGAGTTGCCACAGGAGGGCGCGCGTCATGGCGATCATGGCCGGCGTACCGGTCTCGACGACGGCGGCATTCGCCCTGAGACAGGCATCGACCATGGCACCGAATTTCTTGTCGTCACCCATGTTTTTCAGCCTTCTATTGAAGACCTAACATGCCGAAATCACTTTAAGTTGCAATGAATCATCGCGAAGTACTGATCGTTTTTAAGACAATATTCCATCAATTGATGGGTTTGTGCGAATTCGAGAAGTTCGATTGTGCACAACTTGAGGATTTTCATCCTGAATGGCGATGAAGTTCTTGTGGTGCTCCGGCGGCACGCCATCCATCGCGGCGAAAGTTGCGGCGGCGCCGGCCTGTTCGCCCCGTAAGCTGTCCGAACCGGTCACGGGTGACCCCGCGCGGACGGCCGGGCCGCCGATCGATGATGGCGGGGGGCGAAGGGTCCGTTCGACGCTCGCGGGCGCGCCACCCCTCCGCGAACGCCGCCGTCCGGGGCGCCGCGCGACCGATCAGGACCGGGTCAGGAGGCGGTTCTGGCGCAGGTCGAGGTGGTGGGCGATGAAGCGGCCGAACGGCGCCGTGGCCTGGCTCCGGCGCCGCCGTGCGAACGTCCCGTGGACCCGCTCCAGGGCCAGGATCCGCTCCGTCGGCGTGGAGCAGGACGCCTCGAGCACGTCGAGGGCGGCATCCACCGTCGCGATCATCGCGGAATCGGTGATCGCCGAGGCGGCATCGATGGCGTGGACGCAGAGGCGGACGGGTTTCATCCGCACGGTATCGCACATCGGTGTGACGGTCCGATACGGGGGGACCGATAGGGGCGCCGGCTCACGCCAGCCGCTGCCCCAGCCGCCCCGCCAGGTCCTGGATGTACTGGAACGCCGTGCGGCCCGAGCGCGAGCCGCGGGTGGTGGCCCATTCCAGGGCCTCGGCCCGGACGGTGTCGGGGTCGGCGGTCAGGCCGTGGCGGGCGACGTAGGCGCGGACCATGGCGAGGTACTCGTCCTGGCTGCACTTGTGGAAGCCGAGCCACAGGCCGAAGCGGTCGGACAGGGACACCTTCTCCTCCACGGCCTCGCCGGGGTTGATGGCCGTGGAGCGCTCGTTCTCGACCATGTCGCGGGCGAGCAGGTGCCGGCGGTTGGAGGTGGCGTAGAACAGCACGTTGTCGGGCCGGCCCTCGATGCCGCCGTCCAGCGCCGTCTTGAGGGACTTGTACGAGGTGTCGTCGCCGTCGAACGACAGGTCGTCGCAGAACACGATCCAGCGGTGCCCATCGCCCCGCAGGGTCGCCATGAGGTCGGGCAGGGCCTCGATGTCCTCGCGGTGGATCTCCACGAGTTTCAGGGGAAGGGCGTCGCCGCGCTCCGCGTTGATCTCGGCGTGCACGGCCTTGACCAGGGACGACTTGCCCATGCCGCGGGCGCCCCACAGCAGGGCGTTGTTGGCCGGCAGGCCGGCGGCGAAGCGCCGGGTGTTCTCGGACAGGGTGTCGCGGGCCCGGTCGATGCCCGTGAGCAGGCCGATGGCGACGCGGTTGACGCGGGGCACCGGGATCAGCCGGCGCTCGGGCCCCCACAGGAAGGCGTCGGCCGCCGTGACGTCCACCACCGGCCGGGCCGGGGGGGCGGCCCGCTCCAGGGCGGCGGCGATGCGCTCCAGCACGGGCAGCAGATCGGGGTGAAGGGGTTCGTGCGGGGCCGGGTCGGCGGGCGTGGTCATGGGATGTCTCCGGGCGGGCGCGCATCCTCTTACACCAGTCGGTGCGGGCGGATCGCCGTCCGAAACGCTTTTCGCCGGAGGAATTCCGGAGGCGGCGCGGGTCCCCTCTCCTTCCAGGCTACGGCATTCACACATCTCGCGGGATGCTCGGGTCCCCTCTCCTGGAAGGAGAGGGACAGGGTGAGGTGTGGGACTTATTCGGAGAGTTCGCACACCTCACCCCAACCCTCTCCTTCCAGGAGAGGGGGCCTGTCGCGCCTGATGCCGGCTCATTGCGGCTCTCGATATCAGCCACCGGGCGGATGTGTGAATCCAATAGCCTTCCAGGAGAGGGAGCACCCGCGCGTCGCTCTGAGGGTAGAGATCCAGCTGTGACGCACTCCGCAAGGCGAAAGGCTTCGAAAAATCAGGGTCGCGGGGGGAGGGGGCTTGCGCCCCGGACCGTTTCGCCCCAGGCCCACGCCGTTGCTTTCACTTAGGCCGTGGCTATAGTCCGCGCGCTTTTTCGACAGGCCCGCACGCCCCCTCGCCCGAGGGGATCGGGGCCGTTTCCTTGAGGAGTCACGCGCTTGATCACCCCCGCCTTCGCGCAAGGGGCCGCCGCGGCCGCTGGCGGAGCGGACATCGCCTTGCAGGTGGTGCCGTTCGTCCTCATCTTCGTCATCATGTACTTCCTGATCCTCCGCCCGCAGCAGCGCCGCGTGAAGGAGCATCAGAGCATGGTCAAGAACGTGCGCCGCGACGACACCGTCGTCACCACCGGCGGCATCGTCGGCCGCGTCACCAAGGTCGCCGACGACGCCTCGGAGATCGAGGTCGAGATCGCGCCCAACGTCCGCGTCAAGGTCGTCCGCACCATGATCGCGGAGGTCCGGGTCAAGGGCGCCCCGGTCAAGGCCGCCTAGGACCACGCCCGAGGGGCCGGCGTCCCGTGCCGGCCCCGCCATCGAGACACAGGACCGGCGGATGCTGCGCTTTTCGCGAACCAAGATCGTCACGACGCTGGCCGTCATCCTCATCGGCCTGAGCCTCGCCGTGCCGAGCTTCTTCTCGGCCGATCAGCGCAAGGGCTTCATGGCGGGGCTGCCGGGCTGGTTCCCGAGCTGGATCGTGCCGACCCGCGCCATCGTCCTCGGCCTCGATCTGCAGGGCGGCTCGCAGCTCCTCCTCGAAGTCGACCAGAACGAGCTCGTCGCCTCGCAGGCGAAGGCGCTCCGCGACGACGTCCGCCGCATCCTCCAGCAGGAATCGGCCCGGGCCGAGGGCGGCATCCAGCTCCTCCAGCGCGGCGTCCAGATCCGCATCCCCGACGCGGCGGCGCGGGCCAAGGTGCTGCCGAAGCTGCGCGAGCTCGCCCAGCCCATCGCCAACCCCCTCGTCGGCCAGGGCGCCGGCCGCACCCTCGACATCACCGAGCAACCCGACGGCGCCGTCCGCCTCGTCCTGACCGATGCGGGCATCACCGAGCGCACCCGCCGCGCCGTGAGCCAGGGCATCGAGGTCATCCGCCGCCGCCTCGATTCCACGGGCACCACCGAGCCGTCGATCCAGCAGCAGGGCGCCGACCGCATCCTGATCCAGGTGCCGGGCGAGCAGAACCCCGAGCGCCTCGAGAAGCTCCTGGGCAGCACCGCCAAGCTCGAATTCCGCATGCTGTCCGACTCGCCCTCGGGCGACGTCGACCTGCTGCCGTCCAAGGACGAGAAGGGCGCCAAGGTCCCCGTCGAGCGCCGGGTCATGGCCGATGGCGGCGACCTCACCGACGCCCAGCCGGCCTTCGACCATCAGACCCAGGAGCCGATGGTCAGCTTCAAGTTCAACCTGAAGGGCGCCCAGCGCTTCGGCCAGGCCACGGCCGAGAATGTCGGCCGCCGCATGGCCATCGTGCTCGACAACGAGGTGGTGTCGGCGCCGCGCATCAACACGCCCATCACCGGCGGCTCGGGCCAGATCACCGGCAACTTCACCGTGGCCCAGGCCAACGACCTCTCGGTGCTGCTCCGCGCCGGCGCCCTGCCGGCGAAGTTCACCGTGGTCGAGCGCCGCGTCGTCGGCCCCGGCCTCGGCCGCGATTCGATCCAGGCCGGCAAGCTCGCGACCCTCGTCGCCGGGGCGCTGGTCATCGTGTTCATGTTCGCCACCTACGGCGTGTTCGGCTTCTTCGCCAACATCGCCCTCATCGTGCATGTCGGCCTCATCCTCGGCCTGATGTCGGTGCTCGAAGCCACCATGACGTTGCCCGGCATCGCCGGCATCGTGCTCACCATCGGCACGGCGGTGGATTCCAACGTGCTGATCTACGAGCGCGTGCGCGAGGAGGTGCGGGCCGGCCGCTCCATCGTCTCGGCCCTGCAGGCGGGCTTCGACAAGGCCTTCGCCACCATCATCGATTCGAACTCGACCATGGCCATCGCCGCCCTGATCCTGTTCTTCCTCGGCTCCGGCCCGGTGAAGGGCTTTGCCGTCGTGTTCATCCTCGGCATCCTCACCACGGTCATCACCGCCGTGACCCTGACCCGCATGATGATCGCCCTGTGGTACAACATCGCCCGGCCGAAGGCCTTGCCGTTCTGAGAAGAACTCCCGTTCGGCCCTGAAACGAATCCGAGACCGATCATGCGTCTGCTCCGCCTCTGGCCCGACGAATCGCATTTCGACTTCATGCGCTTCCGGCGGTTCACCTTCCCGCTCTCGGCGTTCATGTCGGTCGCCACCGTGATCCTGTTCCTCACGGTCGGCCTCAACTTCGGCATCGACTTCAAGGGCGGCACCCTCGTCGAGCTCCAGGCCAAATCCGGCACGGCCGATGTCGGCGCCGTGCGCCATACGGCCAACGGGTTCGGCTTCGGCGAGACCGAGGTGCAGGAGCTCGGCGGCCAGGGCACCATCCTGGTGCGGTTCCCGCTCCAGGCCGGCGAGCAGGGCCAGACGGCGGTGATGCAGAAGGCCCACGCCTCCTTCGACGCCGACTACGAGTTCCGCCGCACGGAGACCGTGGGGCCGCGCGTCTCGGGCGAACTCGTCCAGTCCGGCACCATCGGCGTGGTGCTCTCCGTCCTCGCCGTGCTGTTCTACCTGTGGTTCCGGTTCGAGCGCGAACTCGCCCTCGGGGCGATTGTGGGCACCCTCCACGACATCGTGCTCACCATCGGCATCTTCGTCATCACCCGCATCGAGTTCAACATGACCTCGATCGCCGCGATCCTGACCATCGTGGGCTACTCGCTCAACGAGACCGTGGTGGTGTTCGACCGGACCCGCGAGCTCATGCGCCGCTACAAGACGATCCCCACCGTCGAGCTCCTCAACCTCTCCATCAACTCCACCATGTCGCGCACGGTGATGACGGCGACCTCCGCCTTCCTGTCGCTGCTGGCCCTGGTGCTGTTCGGCGGCGAGGCGATCAAGGGCTTCGCCATCGTGATGCTGGCCGGCGTCGTCATCTGCACCTACTCGGCGATCTTCGTCTCGACGCCGGTGCTGATCTACCTCGGCCTCATGCTCTCGGGGGTGAAGGCGCAGGCCGCCCGGCCGGGCGGGCGCGTGCCGCAGGCGGCGGAGTAGCGCATGGCAGCCGGCAGCCTCCACGACGGCTACGTTCCCGGCCGCCACATCATCGACGCCTACGGCAATGGCGGCTTCCGCTTCGCCGAGATGTCCCATCGCGGCTCGATCCTGATCCTGCCCTCGGGCATCCGCGCCTGGGACCCGGTGGAGGCGAAGGCCATCGACCGCAATGCCCTCCGGCCCGTGGTGGCGGAGGGGGCGGGGATCGAGCTCCTCCTCGTCGGCACCGGCCTCGACATCGCCCCCTTCCCCGACGGCCTGCGGCGCTGGCTCAAGGAGGCCGGCATCGGCCTCGACGTGATGCAGACGGGCGCGGCGGCGCGGACCTACAACATCCTCATGGCCGAGAACCGCAAGGTCGCCGCCGCCCTGGTGGCGGTCGCATGACCGACACGGACACCCGCCCCGGCACGGCCGGCGGCCTCGCCTTCGCGTTCGGGCATTGCGAGGCCCTGGTGAAGGCGGGCGACCCCGACCGCTACTTCGCCACCCTGTTCGCCCCGGCGGCGTTCCGGCCGCACCTGTTCGCCCTCGTCGCCTTCAGCCTCACCATCGCCCGCACCCGCGAGGCGGCGTCCAACCCCATGGCCGGCGAGATCCGCCTGCAATGGTGGCGCGACGCCCTCCAGGGCGAGGCCCGCGGCGACGTGAAGGCCAACCCCGTGGCCGCCGCCCTCGACGACGCCATCGTCCGGCGCAAGCTCGGGCGCCAGCCCTTCGTCGACCTCATCGATGCCCGGGTCTTCGACCTCTACGACGACCCGATGCCGCGGGTGAACGACCTCGAGGGCTATTGCGGCGAGACCGCCTCGGCCCTCATCCGCCTCGGCGGCCTCGTCCTGTGCGACGGGGCCGAGCCCGGCGGCGCGGCGGCGGCCGGCCATGCCGGCGTCGCCTACGGCATCACCGGCCTGCTGCGGTCCCTGCCGTGGCACGCCCGCGGCGGACAGGTCTATCTCCCGGCCGACATCCTCAAGACCTACGGCGTCACCCGCGAGGACGTGGTGACGGGCCGCGGCGGCCCCGGCCTCGTGCGCGCCTGCGCCGACCTCCGGGCCCTGGCCCGCCGCCACCTCGCGGCCTACGCGGCCGCCCGCGGCACCATCGCCCCGGCGGCGCGGGCCGCCTTCCTCCCCGTTGCCCTGGTGGAACCCTACCTCGCCGCCATGGAACGGCCGGGCTACGACCCGCTCAACACGCTGATCGAGATCCCGCGCTGGCGGCGGTTGTGGCGGTTGTGGCGGGCGTCGCGGGGAGCGGCCTGAAGAATCCCGGTCGCCGCGGCCCTACGGGGCCGGGTGTGGCAGCGCGCCTCCGTACCGTCTCCCGATCGCGACAGACCGAGCGGTCGCGGCCGGCTTCGTCGCCCTCCGGGCCGGGCGATCCCCGATGAGGGTGGCGGTCTGAAACTGCCGCAGAAATCCGCTGCCGAAGAGGCGGAGTCCCCGCTGCGCATCCCTTCGCCCCTCGGCGATCGGCATGAGCCCCCGAACGGATCGGACGAAACCGGATGAGACGATCGCCCGACCTGCGCCCGCTCGGCGCCGGGGGGGGCACCGGTCGCCCTCCGGCGACTCTCTTTTGGTGCGCAATTTTCGCATTTTGGTTGAGTCTGGATGCAAAATAAACATCGTATTAAGTGGCCATCGGCGATTGTGACGTCCGTTGATCCGCTTGGGTAGAACAGATCAAGACATCGTGTCGGTCTGTTGCCGCGTTGCCTGTCGGATATCCATGAAGGCAGGTTCAGATGTTCTTCAACAAGATGGACAACGCGAAAACGGATGCGGCGGCGAAGATCGCCGCCATCGAGCGATCACAGGGCGTGATCGAATTCGATCTCGACGGCACCGTCCTCCGCGCCAACGAAAACTTCCTGGCCGTGCTCGGCTACGGTCCGGACGAGGTCGAGGGCCGGCATCACAGCCTGTTCGTCGCGCCCGAGGTCCGGGACAGCCCGGCCTATGCCGCGTTCTGGGAGAAGCTCCGGGGCGGCGCGTTCCAGGCCGGGCAGTTCGGACGCATCGGCAAGGGCGGGCGCAAGGTCTGGATCGAGGCGTCCTACAACCCCATGCTCGATGCCCGGGGCCGGCCCTACAAGATCGTCAAGTTCGCCACCGACATCACCGACCGGACGGCACGGGACGCGGATCGGCAGGGGCAGATCGAGGCCATCGACAAGGCGCAGGCGGTCATCGCCTTCGACCTCGACGGCCGGGTGACGGAGGCCAACGCGAACTTTCTCGCCGTCGTCGGCTACACCCTGGAGGAGATCGCCGGGCAGCACCACAGCCTGTTCGTCGAACCCACCCTGCGCGACAGCCCCGCCTACGCCGCCTTCTGGGCCGGTCTGCGCCGGGGCGAGCACCAGACCGGACAGTTCAAGCGCCTCGGCAAGGGCGGGCGCGCCGTCTGGATCGAGGCGTCCTACAACCCGATCCTCGATGCCGAGGGCCAGCCGACCCGGGTCGTGAAGTTCGCCACCGACATCACCGCGCAGGTCGCGCTCCTGGCCGACCTCGAACGGCTCATCGAGCGGAATTTCGGCGCCATCGACCAGGCCGTCCTGCACTCGTCCGAGGAGTCGCGCGCCGCGTCCCAGGCCGCCGGCACCACCGCGGGCAACGTGCAGACCATGGCGGCGGCGGCCGAGGAACTCGCCGCCTCCGTCGAGGAGATCGCCCACAGCATGAGCAAGGCCCGGACGGCGACGGACGCGGCCCGCGCCCAGGTCGACGCGGCCGGCACCCTGACCCAGCGCCTGACGACGGCGGCGACGGCCATGACCGGCATCGTGGCCCTGATCCAGACCATCGCCAGCCAGATCAACCTGCTGGCCCTCAACGCCACCATCGAGGCGGCCCGGGCCGGCGAGGCCGGGCGCGGCTTCGCCGTGGTGGCGCAGGAGGTCAAGAACCTCGCGGCCCAGGCCGCCCGGGCCACGGACCAGATCGCCCGGGAGATCGACAGCGTGCAGGCCGCCTCCGACGAGGTGGTCGGCGCCCTCGGCACGATCCAGGGCTCGGTGGGGACCATGCGGGACTACGTCGTGAGCACGTCCGCCGCCGTCGAGGAGCAGAGCGTGGTGACCCGCGAGATGTCGTCGAGCATGCAGGAGGCGGCCGACGCCGTCCGCGCCATCTCGCGGAACGTCACGACCATCGCGGCCTCGATCGGCGACGTCTCGCGGGCCGTGGACACGACGAAGGCGGCCGCCCGCGTCCTGGCCCGGTGAGGCGGGCGGCGCCCCGGAAAGGAGAGGGACCCGCGCTTTACCCCCGTGGCGCGGTGACGGGCTGACCGGCCGAGCCGATGGGCCGGAGAATCGTGTCGTACCGTCGCCGTCCAAGCAGTTCGGTTGAACCGGCCGATCGCTGCAAGATGCGGTGAGGCACGGGTCCCCTCTCCTGGAAGGAGAGGGACAGGGTGAGGTGTGTGACCTATTCGGAGATGTCCCACACCTCACCCCAACCCTCTCCTTCCAAGAGAGGGGGCCTATCGCGCCTGATGCCGGCTCATTGTGGCTCTCGATATCAGCCACCGGGCGGATGTGTGAATCCGATAGCCTTTCAGGAGAGGGAGCGGGGAGCGACCCCTCGATCCGAAGTGATCCAAGCCGAAGTGATCCGAGCCGGCCCCGGCTCAGGCGGCCCGGACGTTGCCGAGGAACTGCTCGATCTCCGCGTGCAGGGTGCGCGACTGGCCGGCCAGGGCGTCGGCGGCCGTGGCCACGGCCGCGGCGACGGTGCCGGCGCCCTCCGCCGCCCGGGCGACCTCGGCGATGTCGGCGGTGACCCGGTCGGTCCCGGCCGAGGCCTCGGACATGCGGCGCACGATCTCCCGCGTCGTGGCGCCCTGCTCGGCGATGGCGCCGGCGATGCCCGTCGTCACCCCGCTCATGGCGTGGATCTGCTGCGTGATGTCGGCGATGGCCCCGGCCGCCCCGCCCGTCGCCGCCTGGATCGCCGCGATCTGACGGCCGATCTCCTCGGTGGCCCGCGCCGTCTGCGAGGCGAGTTCCTTGACCTCGGCGGCGACGACGGCGAACCCCCGGCCGGCCTCGCCGGCCCGCGCCGCCTCGATGGTGGCGTTGAGCGCCAGGAGGTTGGTCTGGCCCGCGATGGTCGAGACCAGGCCGACCACGTCGCCGATCCGGGTCGCGGCCTGGGACAGGGCCGCCATGGTCTCCCCCGTGCGGGAGGCGGCGTCGACGGCCGTCGACGACATCCCCGACGCCTGCGCCGCCCGCCGGCCGATCTCCCCCACCGTCGCGCCGAGGTCGTCGGCCGCCGCCGCCACGGCGGTGACGTTGCCGGCCGTCAGCTGCGCGGCGCTCGCCGCGCTGGTGGAGCGCTGCGCCGTGCCCGCCACGGCCTGCCGCAGGGTGCCGGACGCGCCCTGCAGGCCCGTCACCGCCTCGGCGACATGGGCGACGATCCCGCCGACGGAGCGCTCGAACCGGTCGGCGAGGTCGCGCAGGAGGGCGCGCCGGGCCTGTTCCTCCCGCAGGCGCGCGGCCTCGGTGGTCTCGAGCTGCCGCGCCGCCTCCGCCAGGGACATGTCGCGGATCGCCACCACGGCCCGGGCGATGGCGCCGATCTCGTCGCGGCGAGTCGCGGCGGCGAGGTCGACGGTCGTGTCCCCGCCGGCGAGGCGGGTGGCGTCGGCGGTCAGCCGCACCAGGGGCCGCGCCAGGGTTCCGGCGAGCCACCAGGCCTTGGCCGCCCCGGCGAGGACCATGCCGGCCCCGAGGCCGAGCATCGCCCACAGCTTCCGGGCCGTCGCCGCGCGGGTCGCCGCGATCCCGGCCCGAGCATCCTCGGCGGCGAGGGCCACGGCCTCGTCGAAGCGGCTCCGCAGGCGCCGGCCCTGCTGGGTCATGCGCTCCAGGGTCGGGACCTCCCGGGCCGCCCGGAGGCCGAGGAGGATCTCCGCGTCCCCGCGCCACCGCCCCGCCTCCGTCTCGGCGCTGCGGGACAGGGCCCGCATCCGCTCGGACAGGGCGGCGTCCGTCAGGCGCCCGAGCAGGGCCGTCAGCCCGTCGCCCGCCGCGCGGAACTCGGCGGCGATGGGCGCCATGTCGAGGAGGTCGGTCATGGCGCTCACCCGCGCCACCAGGTCCTCCATCCGGCGGAACCGGTCGCGGGCCGCCCGGCTCACCTCGTTGGCCTCGGTGGTGCGCTCGGCGAGGCTCGCCAGATCGTCCACGGCGCCGAGGCCGATGAGTCCGGTGGCGCCGGACAGGAGGCCCGCCAGGACCATGAAGCCGAGGAGCGGAAGCAGGATCGTGGAGCGGATCGACATGGTGGGGGCGCGGTCCCGTCTCGGAATCAGGTCGGGGGAGTCTTCAGTTCGGCAGGTTCGGCAGGGCGGTCTGGGTCTGCTCCGCCGTCAGGGAGCGCAGGAAGGCGATGAGGTCCGTGCGCTCCTCGGGGCGGAGGCTGAGGGGCCGCATCAGCGGCGATTTCGAGGGCCGCGCCAGGCCGCCGCCCTCGTAGAAGGCGACGATCTCCTCGAGGTTGGCGAACTGGCCGGCATGGCCGAAGGGCGCGCGGTAGGTCAGGTTGCGCAGGCCCGGCGTCTTGAAGGCGTGCTTCGCCAGGGGCGCGTCGGGCTCGAAGGCGGCGCGGCCGGGATCCTTCGTCGGGAGGCCGAGGTCGTGGAAGCGGTTGTCGGTGAAGTTCCACCCCGTGTGGCAGGCCGCGCAGCCGCCCTTGCCGGTGAACACTGCAAAACCCCGCTGGGCCGCGGGCGAGATCGCCGCGGCGTCGCCCTCGACCCAGCGGTCGAACGGCGCCCAGCCCGACACCACCGTCCGCTCGTAGGTGGCGATGGCGGTCAGGATGGTGTCCTGGGTGACGCCGACCCCGGGAAACAGCCGGCCGAACCACGCCGCGTAGTCCGGCGTGCCCTTGAGGCGGGCGATGATCTCGGGGAACTTGCCGTCCATCTCGGCATCGGCCGTGATCGGCCCCATGGCCTGGGTCTCGAGGTCGGGGGCGCGCCCGTCCCAGAACAGGATCGGAATCCAGGCGGCGTTCAGCACCGTCGGGGCTTTTCGCGCGAGGGGCTTGTTCGTCGCCCCGATGGCGCCCGGAACCGGGACCTCGAAGCCGAAGGACGGGTTGTGGCAGCTGGCGCAGCTGAGGTTCTGCTTGCCGCTCAGGCGCGGATCGAAGAACAGCATCTTGCCCAGCGTCGCCACCTGCGGCGAGAACGGCGCGGTCTCGGGGAACGGAATCGCCGACGGCCGCCGATACTGGGCCTTGAGGGCGTCGAGGTCATGGGCGCCGGCGCGGACGAGGCCGAGGGAAAGGAAGCCGACCGTGAACAACACGGCTCTCTGCACCAACGACATGCCGGGTTCCTGCATAAGACCTCCGATCGACACATCGGAAGCGCGATTACTTCATGCCTTCACCCATACGGAGCGATATTTTAAGGAACCGTGAAGCAAAGAACCGATGAATTCGGGTTTGTCTTGATGTTTCATGGCAAGATTAGAAACACTGTTCGTGAGAACTCGGATCGGCGGCGCTGGATTTCGGTTTGGACCGGATGGGTGACCGCCGATGCGGTGGTTTGTCGAGGGCAGCATTCGCCCGGCATGAGGTTTCGCAAATCCTGTCGCCTGTCTTCGAAGTCGTCCGCGTCGCCGGGGATTGCACGAGCCGGCGCACCGAAATCGGTGCCTCCAGGGCGGCGGTCCGGTCCGCGAACGCGAAAAGGGCGGCCCCGAAGGAGCCGCCCCGTATCCGTCACCCGTTCGGTGCGCCGTCCTGGCTTCAGCGCGCCTTGAGGGTCAGCTTCTTGGCGATCTCGAACATCTCCTCGGGGGCGTAATCCGGGGTGAAGGCGGAGGGCACGCCCGTGAGCTGGTGGATCTTGCCGCCGTCGGGCATGCCCTCGACCACGGAGAGTTCGCCCGGGGGATCGCCCGGCAGGGCCATCTCGCCGTCGCCCCAGATGCCGGCCATCTCCTTGTAGTCGTTCGGGCTGAAGGTATAGAGCCGGCGGTGCGAGCCCTCCTGCAGGTACTTCTGACACTCGGGGATCTTGTCGAGGTTGATGTTCGGGGTCGGCAGGAATTTTTCCAGCTCGACGCCGGTGATCTTCTTGAGCGCCAGGGCGTAGGCGTGGGCGTGGACCGAGCCGCGCACGAGCAGGTAACCGCAGACCTCGCGGCCCGTCGGGTCGGTGAGGGTCTCGTAGACCCGGAGCTTGTGCAGGCGGGCGCCGCATTCGAGGTGGAAGTTGTGCAGGAGGTCGACCACCACGTTGCCCGTGGTGGTGATGAAATCGTTGTTCCACGAGGCGCCGTTGGAATTGACGGGCGTCACGCCGCCGCCGTTCGACAGGAACGCCGCCGCGAGGCGGATGTCCTTCATGTCCTCGAACGGCGCGCCCGAGATGTCGCCGCCGTCGCCCTTGTCGCCGTCGTTGTCGGGGCCGTTGTTGAGCATGGCGACGCCGTTGCTCACGAGCTCGACGTGGCCGAGCTCCTCGGCCGTGATGGCGGCCACCAGGCTATAGAACGGGCGCAGCTTCGACTTGCTGCGGAAGTTGAAGCTCTGGAACATGTAGTTGCCCAGGGTCGACATCTCGCCGTACTTGCCGCCCAGCAGTTCCTGCAGGGCCGCGGCCGCGTTGGGATCTTTCCGCTTCGGCGCGGGAAGCTCGGCTTGGAGTTTGTCGACGCGCATGAACATGGGATGGTCTCCGGTCGGGCTGGAAGGCGTCTCGGGGGAACCGGGCCTGCCCGGTCCTGTTCCGCCCTTGCGCCATGATCACGCAGGACCGGCCACGCTTGGAACCTTCCCGCCGGGGCAGGCGAAGCGGCGGTCCCGCCCCCGGGCCGGGCCGGGGTGTCCCGCCCGCAACTGCCTCTGAATACATCATTAACCCGCGTTGAGCCGGGTCCGGGCGTCTGCTAGCAACGTCGGCAACACCCCGGCGGGAGATCGGGGTCGCCTTGGGAGGACGCAGCCGTGAACACCGTCACCACCTGGAATCAGGTCTATGACCCGTTCGGGAGCCCCTGGCTCTCGACCCTGGCCGCCTCGCTGCCGGTCATCGCCCTCCTCGGCATGATCGCCAGCGGCAAGGTCAAGGCCCACATCGCCGCCGTCCTCTCCCTGGTCCTGGCCTTCTGCGTCGCCGTCTTCCTGTTCGGCATGCCCGCCGACCTCGCCACCCGCGCCTCCGGCTACGGCATCGCGCTGGGCCTGTTCCCCATCGGCTGGATCATCCTCAACGTCATCTTCCTCTACCGCCTGACGGTGGAGAAGGGCTGGTTCGCCACCCTGCAGCAATCCGTGGCGGGCATCACCACCGACCGGCGCCTGCAGCTGCTCCTCGTCGCCTTCGCCTTCGGGGCGTTCTTCGAAGGCGCCGGCGGCTTCGGCACCCCCGTCGCCGTCACCGGCGCCATCCTCATCGGGCTGGGCTTCTCGCCGCTCGCCGCCTCGGGCCTGTCGCTCATCGCCAACACCGCCCCCGTGGCCTACGGGGCGCTCGGCGCCCCCATCGCCGGCCTCGCCTCGGTGACGGGCTACGACCCCTACATCCTCGGCGCGATGATCGGCCGCCAGCTGCCGTTCTTCTCCGTGCTGGTGCCGTTCTGGCTCATCTGCGTGTTCGCGGGCTTCCGCGGCATGCTGCAGATCTGGCCCGCCATCCTCGTCTGCGGCGGCTCGTTCGCGCTCGCCCAGTTCGGCATCTCGAACTACGTCAACCCGTGGATCGTCGACATCGGTGCGGCGCTGGTCTCCATGGGCGCCCTGGTGCTGTTCCTGCGCTTCTGGCGCCCGGCCGTGATCTGGACCTCGCCGGCGCTCCGCGGCAACGATCCGTCCATCGGCTACGTCACCGTCGTGGACGGCCCCAAGGCCGCCGCCGCCACCCGCACCGCCACCTCCTCCGAGATCCTGCTGGCCTGGGTGCCGTGGATCATCCTCTCGGTGATCGTGGCGATCTGGGGCACCAAGTTCTTCAAGGACATCGTCGACCCGATCTTCATCTGGAACTATCCGGTGCCGGGCCTGCACAACGTCATCATGAAGGTGCCGCCGGTGGTGGCGACCGCCCATCCGGAAGCCGCGATCTTCAAGTTCGCCTACATGTCCTACACCGGCACCGGCGTGCTGTTCGCCGCCATCCTCTCGGGCCTGCTCATGCGGTTCTCGCCGTGGCGCCTCGTGACCGCCTACATCGAGACCATCTGGGTCCTGCGCTACTCGCTCATCACCATCTCGGCGATGCTGGCGCTCGGCGTGCTCACCCGCTACGCCGGCGTCGACGCCACGCTCGGTCTCGCCTTCGCGGGAACCGGCATCCTCTACCCGTTCTTCGGCACCCTGCTCGGCTGGCTCGGCGTCGCCCTGACCGGTTCGGACACGGCCTCGAACGTCCTGTTCGGAGGCCTGCAGAAGATCACGTCGGAGCAGCTCGGCCTGTCGGGCATCCTCATGGCCTCGGCGAACTCGTCGGGCGGCGTCATGGGCAAGATGATCGACGCCCAGTCCATCGTCGTCGCCTCCACCGCCACGGGGTATTTCGGCCAGGAGAGCAAGATCCTGCGCTTCGTGTTCTGGCACTCCATCGTGCTCGCCTGCCTCGTCGGCGTGCTGGTGATGCTCCAGGCCTACGTCTACCCGTTCACCGCCATGGTGATTCACCCGTAAGCCCAATGCGCCCGCTGCGGCCGCATCCATAGCGGTGCGCCGCACGGCATGAACGACGACAGCCCGCCCCGGTCACGCCTGGGCGGGCTTTACCACTTGCGCGATAAGAGACGCGTTTTTGGACGACGAAGCACGCGTCTCGACTATCTTACCGCCGATCGCTCCGATGACTGATCCACCAGTCATTCTGCCAGTCCTCGTAGCCGAGGAGCGAACCTTGTGCTCGCTCCAGCTCTACGTCCCAGCCCTTCCCAGCTGCTTTCTCCGACCATCGAAGATAGGCCTAGATGCGCCATTCGTCGTTCGGAAGCGCAAAGTAGACATCACGCATACCGAGGAGCTTGGCTGGCCCCACCGGCGCGGGAAAGGGATGATCGATCGTCCGACGAACGATCCGGCCCTCGCGGACAAAGGGCGCGAAGCGTGCGAGCAAGATCTCGAGCCAATCACACGGGTAAACGTCGCCGAAGACGGCAAGCGGTTTGCGGCCTTCCAGCATCAGCGGCAGTTCGTATCCCGTATGGATGAGGTAAGGCGCCGCGCGAAGGCCGCTCCAGGCCTCCAGCCGGGTGAAGATCGGATCCGGCTCGAAGGGCGGATCCGAGAGCGCGCCGAGTGCCTTCAGGGCGTGAGGCTCGACCGCGCAAGTCGCTCGGCCGATGGGTTTGTCGATGCCCTCAAGGCCGAGGACGGCCCGCAACGCCGCGATGTCTGCGATGCATAAGCCGGCCTCGACCCTTGGTGATCCGGTCGTGGGATCGAGCGCCTGGAGAACGAATGTCGGGGTTGGCATCGGACCGGCGCTCTGCGGTGCGGGATACGACCTCGGATGAAGGGAGGACTGCCGCGACTCAAGCCGTTTGTCACCCATGGAGCCGGCGTGAAATCGATGGAGCAGTCGATGGCAGAGGTCTTCGGGCCCTCCGAGCCGCCCGTGATTCAAACTCGCCTTCGGTCTCTTTTCGGCTCCGGCAGGGCTGGACAATGCCGCCCGCGACGCCCCTTGTCGGGCAGCAACCTGGGACCGACGCCAAGACGATGTTCTTTCGTAAGCTCGCCTCGCGCTACAGCCTCGCGAACCTGCCCCCCGTCGAGACGGCGCGGCTGCGCCTCACGGCCCTGGCGCCGGCCGATGCCGAGGCCCTGCGCGCGCTCACCGACGACCCGGCGATCACCAGCGCGGTGGAGTTCCTGCCCGATCCGTTCACCCTCAAGGATGCGCGCCAGCTCATTGGCCCGGCCAAGGTGAAGACCGACTGCTTCCTCGGTGCCAGGATCCGGGACAACTCGCACTCCGGCGACCTCGTCGCCATCGTCGGCCTGCACCTGCGCGGCGACCACGCCGTCGAGCTCGGCTACTGGGTCGGCGGGTCGGCCCGGGGCCGGGGCTACGGCGCCGAGGCCGTGACCGCCGCCATCGGCCTCCTGCGCCAGCGCTTCCCCCACCGCTTCGTCGTCGCCGAATGCCGCCCGGAGAACGCCGCCTCGCGCGGCCTGCTCCTCAAGGTCGGGTTTCGCGACACCGGCGACGAGGGCCACCGGCCCGGGCGGCGGATCTTTGCGTATGAGCCGAAACCTGATTGATTTTGGGAGTTCGAGGAGCACGTCGCGCTCTCTCGATCTGGAGAGATCAATCAGTCTCGGCCGTCGCTATCCCAAGACTATCCCGATCAATGCCCAGGGCACGCATGGCGGCCTCGGGCTCCCGGTCGAAGATGGTGAGGAGGGAGCGCGCGGCCGGGTCGGGCACCTTCCGACCCTGCTCCCAGTTCCGGTAGGTCGTCACCGGGACACCGAGGGCATCGGCAAACCGTTGCTGGGTGACGCCGAGCTTCTTCCGGATGTCGGCCGGTGCGCGCGCGGGGACATACCCGGTCGGCGTGGCGTCCGGGTCGCCCCCGTCCTCGCGGGTGTGGCGGCGGATATCGGCCTCGGTCGTGGCGTCGATCGTTTCGCGGTTCACCTGCGGACGGTTCATCCGAAGTTGATCGAGGCTGATACGTGCCATACTTGGCGCTCCCTGCGGTTGGCGCGGCGGGCCGAGATGATCCATCGCACGGAGCCGCGATCCGTAAAGGTGACGTGGTAGACATCGCCGTCGATCTGCCCGAGGGCGTTCTGACGGACCTCGCCGTAATCCCGCCGGTCGTCGGACTTGAGGAGCGTGCGTCCAAGGAAGATCAGGGCGGCGAAGTCGAAGCCGAACCCGCGCTCGACGAGATTGCGGTTCGACTTCTCGTCGTGCCAGTCGAACTCCATGGGCTTTTCTACGCCCAGGGCTCATAAGACGCAAGAAAATTGTGCGCCCTGGGCGTATGTTTGGCCGACGGTACAGATCCGGCGTGAGAGGCAGGGCGCGGACGCCCGCTACTCCGCCGCCATCCGCGCCGCGTCCGCCCCGATCCACGCCGCCAGGTCCGCCCGGCCGCGGTCGGTCAGGGCCTTCTTCTTGGCGACCGACTTCTCCGGGCCGCGCAGGCGCTGGCCGGCCTCGCCCTTGGGGGCGTGGTCCAGGGGCGGGAACAGGCCGAAATTCACGTTCATGGGCTGGAACGAGCGCGGGGCGCCGGCATCCTCCGCCGCGATGTGGCCGCCGGTGATGTGGCCGATGAGGGCGCCGAGGGCCGTGGTGGCGGGGAGCGGCGCCAGGGTCCGCCCCTGGGCCTCGGCCACGGCGAAGCGCCCGGCCATGAGGCCGATGGCGGCGCTCTCGACGTAGCCCTCGCAGCCGGTGATCTGGCCGGCGAAGCGCAGCGAGGGCCGCGCCTTGAGGCGCAGGGTCGCGTCGAGGAGGCGGGGGCTGTCGAGGTAGGTGTTGCGGTGGAGCCCGCCGAGGCGCGCGAACTCGGCGTTCTCGAGGCCGGGGATCGTGCGGAACACCCGGACCTGCTCGGAATAGGTCAGCTTCGTCTGGAATCCGACCATGTTGTAGAGGGTGCCGAGCGCGTTGTCCTGGCGCAGCTGGACGATGGCGCAGGCCTTCACCGTCGGGTTGTGCGGGTTGGTCAGCCCCACGGGCTTCATCGGGCCGTGGCGCAGGGTCTCGGGGCCGCGCTCGGCCATGACCTCGATGGGCAGGCAGCCGTCGAAGTACGGCGTCGACGCCTCCCACTCCTTGAACCCGATCTTTTCGCCGTCGACCAAAGCTTGGATGAACGCGTCGTACTGGTCGCGGTCCAGGGGGCAGTTGATGTAGTCGGCGCCGGTGCCGCCGGGGCCGACCTTGTCGTAGCGCGACTGGAACCACGCCTTGTCCATGTCGATGGAGTCGCGGTGGACGATGGGCGCGATGGCGTCGAAGAACGCCAGGGACTCGGCCCCCGTCAGGTCGCGGATGGCCTGCGCCAGGGACGGGGCGGTGAGCGGCCCGGTGGCGACGATGGTCCGGCCCCATTCCTCCGGCGGCAGACCTTCGACCTCTTCGCGCACGAGGGTGACCAGGGGATGCGCTTCCAGGGCGGCGGTGACGGCGGCGGCAAAACCGTTGCGGTCGACGGCGAGCGCCCCGCCGGCCGGCACCTGATGGGCGTCGGCGCAGGTCAGGATCAGGGAGCCGAGGGTGCGCATCTCCTGGTGCAGCAGCCCCACGGCGTTGCCGTTGGCGTCGTCGGAGCGGAACGAGTTCGAGCAGACGAGCTCGGCCAGATCCTGGCCGTGATGGGCCTCGGTGCCGCGAACGGGCCGCATCTCGTGCAGCACCACCGGATGGCCGGCCTCGGCGATCTGCCAGGCGGCCTCCGAGCCCGCGAGGCCACCGCCGACGATGTGGATTGCTGTGTCCGTCATCGCCTCGGGATAGACCCGCGCGCCGCCCGGATCAATGCAGGGGCGGCGAGACCAGGAAGCGCTCGCGGTTGGCCGAGGTCACCGCGAGCTTGATGGTCTGGCCGTCGCGGCGGATGGTGAGGGGCACCCGCACCCCGGCCTCGCCGAGGGCCCAGACCTGCCGGAAGAAGCCGGCGAGATCGGCCACGGGCTCGCCGGCCACGGCCGCGACCACGTCGCCGGGGCGCAGATCCGCCGCCTCCGCCGGACCGTCGTCGGCGAGCCCCATGACCACGACGGCATCGTCGCCGTCGCTGGCGTAGAGGCCGAGCCACGGCCGCGGCGCCCGGTCGGCCCGGCCCCGGGTCACGAGGTCGTCGAGGATCGGGGTCAGGAGGTCGATGGGCACGATCATGTTGATGGTCTTCGGGCCCTCCGACGTGCCCTGCTGCAGCTGGAGCGAGCCGATCCCCAGCAACTCGCCGGCCGCCCCGATGAGGGCGGCGCCGCCCCAATGCGGGTGGGCGGGCGCGGTGAACAGGGCCTCGTCGAGGACGTATTCCCAGTAGCCGGCGAATTCCTGCCGGGCGACGATCTCCACGGCGACGCTGCGCTGGCGCCCGCCGACGCCGGCGACGATGGCCCGGTCGCCGATCTTGACGCCGCCCGAGCGGCCCAGGGGCATGGACGGCAGGCCGAGGGTGCCCAGCGCCTGGACGAGGCCGAAGCCCGTCACCGCATCGTAGCCGACGACGTGGCCCGGCACCGAGCGGCCGTCATGGGTGGTGAGCCACACGGTGTCGGCCTCGGTGACGAGGTAGCCGATGGTGACGACGAGGCCGTCGTCGCCGATGACGACCCCGTTGCCGGCCCGCTCCGTGCCCAGGGTCTCTGCCGTGAAGGCCTCGTCGGGCACCCGGGTCGAGAGGGCGACGATGGCGGTGAGCGCCTGCGCGAGGTCGAAGGCGTAGTCGGCGGCCCTGGGCTGCACGGATGTCGGGATCTTCCAGTCTCCGGGCGTGGCCATGGGGGTCTTTCCTGCCGTCGTCGTTCCGCGAGACCGGGAGATAGGTCGCCGGCCACCGTTTCGACAGGTTCGACCCGCGTCTTCGGATGAGTAAGGGGGTTCCGCTCGCGATCGCATCCACGCCTGACGCATCACGCGGGAAGTGCGGGTCTCCTCTCCTTCCAGGCAGGGCGATCGCAGACGAACCGCGACCGGCCCCGTCTCCGTCCGGGTGACGGCACACCCCCAACGCGCGAACAGCACGGGTCCCCTCTCCTGGAAGGAGAGGGACAGGGTGAGGTGTGCGAAATCTCCGGAGAGTCCACGACCCTCACCCCAACCCTCTCCCAAACAGGAGAGGGGGCCCGTCGCGCGTGTTCGAAGCCCTTCGTGTCCTGTTCGAGCGCCGAGAAGACCCATCTGCGATCGCCCTGCCTTCCAGGAGAGGGAGCTCGTTGCGACTGTTCGAAGCGCTGTGCTTCGCTGTTCGAGCGCTCGGCAAACGCATCTGCGATCGTGAAGGCCGTCGACGCCGTGGCCCGAGGCTGCCCTCAGCCCAGCAGTTTGTCGAGGGTGATGGGGAAGTCGCGCACGCGGGTTCCCGTGGCGTGCCACACGGCGTTGGCGATGGCGCCCGCCGTGCCGGTGATGCCGATCTCGCCGACCCCCTTGATGCCGAGCGGGTTCACGTGCGGGTCGTGCTCCTCCACCAGGATCGCCTCCAGGGACGGCACGTCGGCGTTCACCGGCACGTGGTACTCGGCGAGATTGGGGTTCATCACCCGGCCCGACCGCGTGTCGAGCACCGCGTGCTCGTGCAGCGCCAGGGACACGCCCCAGATCATGCCGCCGTAATACTGGCTCCGCACGAGGCGCGGGTTGACGATGCGCCCGGCGGCGAAGGCGCCCACCAGCCGCGTCACCCGGATTTGCCCAAGGTCGGGATCGACCTTCACCTCGGCATAGACCGCCCCGTGCGCGTGCATGGCGTAGGTTTTTCGCGAGGCCGGTTCGCCCGCCCCCGTGCCCTTGGCCTCGACGGAGTCTTTTCCGGCCCGCGCCAGAATCTCCGAAAAGCTTTCCGAGCGGGTCGGGTCGTCGCGCCGCGCCAGGCGGCCGCCCTCCGCCACGGTGCCGGCATTGCCGGCGCCGTAGAGGGGCGAGGCACGGTCGCCGACGGCGAGGTCCGCGAGCTGGGCGAGGGCCGCCTGCGTCGCCGCGTGCACGGCGCTGCCCGACGTGGCCGTGCCGGTGGAGCCGCCGGCGAGCCCGCCGTTGGGCAGGTCCGAATCGCCGATGCGCAGCTCGACCCGGTCGCCGTCGAGGCCGAGGCCGTCGGCGGCGATCTGGGCGAGCACGGTCCAGGCGCCCTGGCCCATGTCCTGGGCGGCGGTCTCGACCAGGGCCGTGCCGTCGGCCCGGATGGTGGCGCGGGCCTCGCCCTGCATCATCCCGGCCGGATAGGTGGCGGTGCCCATGCCCCAGCCGACGAGGAGGCCGTCCTCGTCCCGCATCTGGCGCGGCTGCTTCGGCCGCTTGCCCCAGCCGAAGCGCTCGGCCCCCTGCGCGTAGCATTCGCGCAGGGCTTTTGAGGAGAACGGCCGGTGGGTGATGGGCTCGACCTCGGCGTAGTTCTTCAGGCGCAGGTCCAACGGGTCCATGTCGAGGGCGAGGGCGAGTTCGTCCAGGGCCGATTCCACCGCGACGCTGCCCGGGGCCTCGCCGGGGGCGCGCATGAAGATCGGGGTGCCGATATCGGCACGCGAGACCGCGTGGGTCGTGGAAATCGCCTCCGACGCGTAGAGGTGGCGGGCGATGAGGCCGCAGGCCTCGACGAAGTCGTCGTGCCGGCTCGTCAGGGTCAGGGTGTGGTGATCGAGGGCCGTGAGGGTGCCGTCGGCTTTCGCGCCGAGCTTGAGGGTCTGGCGGGTCGACGCCCGGTGGCCGACGGGGCCGAACATCTGCTCGCGCCGGGTCACCAGCTTCACCGGCCGCCCGACGAGCCTGGCCGCCATGATCCCCAGGATCTGGGGGGAGGAAATGAACCCCTTCGAGCCGAAACCGCCGCCGAGATAGTGGCTGACGATGTGGACGTTGCCTTCGGGAATCCCGAACAGGCCGGCGAGGCGGCCCTTGGCGATCCACAGGGCCTGGGTCGGGGTGTGGAGGGTGAGGCGGTCGCCGTCCCACTGCGCCACGCTGGTGTGGGGTTCCAGCGCGTTGTGATACTGCGCCGCCGTCTCGTAGGTCGCCTCCATCCGGGTCCCGGCGGCGGCGAACCCGGCTTCGATGTCGCCCGCGCCCTGCTGCGTCGGGGTGCCGGCGCCGACGCTGTCGGGCACGAAAATCTCGCCCCCGCCGAGTTCCACGCCCGGCGTCTCGGCCTCGTACCGAGGGCTGAGCAGGGCCGCGCCCTCGGTCGCCGCCTCCAGCGTGTCCGCGATCACCACCCCGATGGGCTGGTTGGCGTAGCGGACGCCGGAATTCTGCAGGAGGTCGAGGCGGAACGCGAAGGGGTTGTCCTTCTCGTCGGGGGATTTGGCGAGTGTCGGCGCGTTCTCCGGCGTCATCACGGCGACGACGCCCGGATGGGCCTCGGCCGCCGCCACGTCGAGGTGGACGACCCTGCCGCGGGCGATGGCGCTCACCGCCATGACGGCGTGGAGCATCCCCGCGGGGTGGAAGTCGGCGCTGTAGCGGGCCGCGCCCGTGACCTTGGCGGGGCCGTCGCGCCGGGTCAGGGGCTGGCCGATGGAGGCGCCGTGGCGCATGCGCTCGCTCATGGTCGGGCTCCGGAAGGGGCGGCGGCGAAGGGGCTGGCGGGAAGCGCGGGGATGCGGGCCGGGGTGCCGGCCTGCGCGAGGGTGAGCGCCCGCACGACGATGCGGCGGGCGAGCTCGATCTTGGCGGCGTTGTCGCCGGACGGCGTCGCCCCCGCGAGGGCCGCGTCGGCGGCTTTTACGAACAGCTCCGGGCTCGGCGTCTGACCCGCGAGAAGGCTTTCGGCCTCCCGCGCCCGCCAGGGCTTCAGGGCGACGCTGCCCAGCGCGATGCGAGCCTGTCCGATGCGATTCCCGTCGAAGGTCAGGCCCACCGCCGCCGAGACCAGCGCGAAGGCGTAGGAGGTGCGCTCGCGGACCTTGAGGTAGCGCGAATGGGCGGCGAACTTTTTCGCGTCGGGCGGGAGCCGGACGGCGACGATGAGTTCGCCCGGCGCCAGCTCGGTCTCGCGCTCCGGCGTGTCGCCGGGCAGGCGGTGGAACTCCGCCAGGGGAATCTCCCGGCGCCCGGCCGGGCCCTCGATCTCCACGATCGCGTCGAGGGCGGCCAGGGGCACGCAGAAGTCGGACGGGTGGGTGGCGATGCAGGCTTCGCTCCAGCCCAAGATCGCATGGGTGCGGGTCGCGCCGCCGCGGGCCCCGCAGCCGGCGCCGGGCTGGCGTTTGTTGCAGGCGCTCGCCGTGTCGTAGAAGTACTGGCAGCGGGTGCGCTGCAGGACGTTGCCGGCGGTGGTGGCGGCGTTGCGCAGCTGCGCCGAGGCGCCCGACAGCAGGGCCTCGGCCACGGCCGGATAGGCTTTGGCGAAGGCCGGATCGTGGGCGAGGGTCGCGTTGCGCGCGAGGGCGCCGATGCGGACGCCCCCGTCCGGCAGGGTCTCGATGGCGTCGAGGCCGGAGATGCGAGAGATGTCGACGAGGCGTTCGGGCCGGGTGACGCCGCCCTTCATCAGGTCGAGGAGGTTGGTGCCCGACGCCAGGTACGCCGCCCCGGCCCCGTGGGCCGCCACGGCCTCGGCAACGCTGCCGGCACGGACATAGTCGAACCGGTTCATGCCGCGTCCTCGATCAGGTGGCCGCCGGGCAGGACATCGGGGGCGTGCATGGCCGCCTGCGCCGCCAGCACCGCCTCGGTGATGCCCGCATAGGCGCCGCAGCGGCACAGGTTGCCGCTCATGCCCTCGCGCACCCGCTCGGGATCGTCGCCGGCCTGCCCCTCCCGGATCAGCCCCACGGCGCTCATGATCTGGCCCGGCGTGCAGAAGCCGCACTGGAAGCCGTCGTGATCGACGAAGGCGGCCTGGACTGGGTGCAGCACGTCCCCGTCGGCCAGCCCCTCGATGGTGGTGATGGCCGCGCCGTCGTGGCTCACGGCCAGCGCCAGGCAGGCGTTGATCCGCACCCCGTCGAGGAGAATGGTGCAGGCGCCGCACTGGCCCCGGTCGCAGCCCTTCTTCGAGCCGGTGAGGTCGAGGCGCTCGCGCAAGGCGTCGAGGAGGGTGACCCGCGCATCCTCGAGGACGAGGCGGCGGGATTCGCCGTTCACGGTCAGCGTGATGGGAAAGCTCATGCTGGGCGGCTCCGCGTGGCTTGTCTGGAATTTTTCCAGATAGGGCCGCAGGCGGGTCCGACCAGCCGGGGGCCGCATTGGTCGCGGTTCGCTTTGCGGGAAGGCTTGCTTCTGGAGGGGGCGACACAAGCGGACGAAGCGACCGGTTCTTGAGAAGCCTTCGGGTGGTCGGGCGGTCCGAGGGCGCGCATCCCCCTCTCCCCGCTTGCGGGGAGAGGGCCGCCGGCACCTTGTCGTGCCGGCGGCGAGCGAGAGGCGCAGCCGAAGCGACGGTGAGGGGGCGCGTCCGTGTGAGACTTTTCCGGATGCACCCCCTCACCCTCGGCTGCCGCCTCGTTCGAGACCCGGCAAGGGGTCTCGAACCCTCTCCCCGCCCGCGGGGCTACGGCCTGTACGGAAACGATTCGAGTGTTTTGAGTTGGGCCCCTTTGGCGTTGTGGTCGGAGGGGCGGCGATGGAGGGGCTCGGGCCTGGGGACGTTCGGACGGAGGCGCGGGGTGCGTGGCTGTTCGAGCGGATCGTATCGACGGGCAGCGTGGTGCTGAGCGCCGTCGGGGGGAGCGAGGCCGGCACGGCGTCGGCGCATCGCTACCTGAACTCGCCGCGGACGACGGTGCGGGGGATTCTGGGGGCGTTCGGGGCGCGCACGGCCCGGGCGTGCCGGGGGCGTGCGGTGGTGGCCGTCCAGGACACGAGCGAGATCAGCTTCACCCCGGCGGCGGCGGGCCGCCATGGGCTCGGCCCCGGCGGCAACGGGCGCAATCCCGGCTTCTTCCTTCACCCGGTGATCGCCGTGGATGCCGCGGACGGGGCGGTGCTGGGGCTGGTCGATGCCGAGATCTGGACGCGGGCGGCGGATCGGGTCGCGCCACGGGCCGGGCGTGCCCTCGAGGCGAAGGAAAGCTTTCGCTGGATCACGGGGGTCCGGACCGCGACGGCGTGCCTGGGCGCCGTGGCCGAGAGCCTGATCGTGGTGGCCGATCAGGAGGGCGACCTCTACGGCCACTTCGCCCGGCGGCCCGGCGGCACCGATCTTCTGGTCCGCGCCCGCCACGACCGGGCCCTGGCCGGGGGCGGACTGATGCGGGCGCACGCGGCGGGCTGGCCGGTGCTGGGCGAGGACACGGTGACGATCCCGGCCCGGCCCGGCCAGCCGGAGCGTACCGCGCAGGTCACGCTGCGGGCCGGAGCCCTGACCTTCGCGCGGCCGGACGGAGGGGCCGCGCAAGGGACCGCGCAAGGGGCCGCTCACGAGCCGCCGACGCTGGGGCTGCATCTCGTCGTGGTGGAGGAACCGGAGCCGCCCCGGGGCCGGACGCCCCTGTGCTGGCGGCTTCTGACCACGCGTCCGGTGACGCAGGCCGCCGCGGCGCGGGAGATGGTGCGGCTCTACCGGCTGCGCTGGCGCATCGAGGAGGTGTTCCGCGCGCTCAAGCGCGATGGCCTGGGCCTCGACGCCACCCAGGTGCGGGTGCCCGACAAGCTGTTCCGGCTGGCCGCCCTGGCCCTGGGCGCGGCGGTGCGCATCCTGCAGCTGGTCGATGCCCGTGCGGGCGGCGGGCGACCGATGGGCGACGTGCTGGACGAGGCCGGCCTCCCCTGGGTGGCGGCCCTCGGCCGGGCCAAGGAGGGGAGCACCGTCCGCCTGCGCAACCCGCATACCCCCGGCACCCTGGCCTGGCTCGCCTGGATCGTCGCCCGCCACGGCGGCTGGAACGTCGCCGGCAAGCCGCCCGGACCCAAGATCATGGCCCGCGGATGGCAAACCCTCTCAGCCATGCTCGCCGGCGCACTCATCCACGACCGAGAATCACTTCCGTCCAGGCCGTAGCCTTCCAGGAGAGGGGACCCGCGCTTCACCACATCCCGCAAGCGACACATCCCGCAAGCGACACATCCCGCAAGCGACATGGGCAATCATCCGGAGGATCGGATGAGAAGGCTGCCGCACGGTGTGGGGCAGCCGACCTCACGGCCTCACGCCAGGGCGCGGGCCGCTCCGCTCACCGCCTGGACCGAGGCGTCGACGTCGTGGGCCGCCCGGGCGATGCCGTCCATGGTCTGGCGGACGAGTTCGACGCTCTGGGCGGCGTTGTGCATGTTCACCGACATGTCGCGGGTCACCGCCGCCTGCTCCGTCACCGCCGAGGAGACGCTGAGGGAGATCTCGCTGAGATGCCCGATGGTCCGGCCGATGGCCTCGATGGCGCGCACGGCCTGGTTGGTCGAATTCTGCACCGCCGCGATCTGCGTGCCGATCTCCTCCGTGGCGCGGGACGACTGGTTGGCCAGCGCCTTCACCTCCGCCGCCACCACGGCGAAGCCCCGGCCCGCCTCGCCGGCCCGCGCCGCCTCGATGGTGGCGTTCAGCGCCAGCAGGTTGGTCTGGTCGGCGATGGAGCGGATCACCCCGATGACCTCGCCGATCTTCTCGGCCGAGGCGGTGAGCCCGGAGATGATCGTCCCGGCCTCGCCCGCCCGGGCCACGGCCTCGTCGGCCGCGCCCTTGGCCTCGACGGCGTGCCGGCTCAGTTCCTCGATGGAGGACGAGAATTCCTCGGCGCCCGCCGCCACGGCCTGGACGTTGCCGGAGGTCTGCGCCGCGGCCTCCGCCGTGGTCGCCGCCCGCTGGCTCACGTCGGAGATGGCTTGCGTGATCTGGCCGAGGTCGCGGTCGATGGCGCGCTGGCCCTGGAGGCGCCGGTTGCGTTCGTTGACCCGGGCCGTGACGTCGGTGGCGAACTTCACCACCGCGTAGGGCTTGCCGTCCGCCCCGAGGACCGGATTGTAGGCCCCGTAGATCCAGACCTCGCGCCCGCCCTTGGCGAAGCGCTTGAACTCGCCCGACTGGTGCTCGCCGTCGGCCAGGGCGCGCCAGAATCCGGCATAGGCCGACCCGTCGCGCTCGTCCGGCGCCACGAACAGGCTGTGGTGCCGCCCCTTGATCTCGTCGAGGCGGTAGCCGAGGGCGGCGAGGAAGTTCGCGTTGGCGTCGGTGACGACGCCGTCGAGGGTGAAGTGGATGACGGCCTGGGACCGGTGGATCGCCGCGATCTGGCCGGCGTCGAGGACGGCGCGCAGCTTCTGCGCGGTGATGTCGGTGGCGAACTTGACGACCCGCACGACCTTGCCGCTCCGGTTCAGGACCGGGTTGTACGAGCCCTGGATCCAGACCTCGCGACCGCCCTTGGCGATCCGCATGAACTCCCGCGCCTGATGCCGGCCGGCGCGCAGGTCCGCCCAGAAGGTCTTGTAGGCCGCGCTCTCCCGCTCCTCGGGGGTGACGAAGAGGCTGTGATGCCGGCCCTTCACCTCGTCGAGGCCGTAGTCGACGACTCCGAGAAAGAGGGCGTTCGCATCGAGGACTGTGCCGTCGAGATCGAATTCAATCCGGGCCTGCGATCGATCGATGGCGTCCAGTGTCGCGCGTGCGCCCGAATCAAACAACATAGATCCCCCCACGCCGGACTTGCTCCATCGCGTTTCCGAACCAGTATGACGAACATCCCTAATAATCCCCTAATATGGAAATAAAGGGAGATCTGGATTTGGTATTTCAAACACCGTGCCCGGCAAGGGAAACTCATCACGGATCCGTTACTGGAATTCCGGTTCCGCACATCATGCTTCGCCGACGATCCGACGGGATCGCGGCGGTTCGCGCCGTCGCGGCGCCGGTTTGCCATGCGTCGAACGTGCGTCGAACCGGCCCGGGAAATCCGATGAAGCTTGGCCGCGGGTCCGTGCGTTGTCCGCCCGAACCCCGAACGTCCCGTTCGTCAGATCCTCGTCCATGAGATCGCGATGCCTCAACACATGACATCTCCTTCGGCCCGCACCGCAACTTCGGCCCGCACCGCCACCCCGCTCGTCTCCCTGGCCGTCCCCCTCCTGGCGGCCCTCGTCGCCGGCACCGTTCCGGGGGGCGCCCCCGCGGTGGCGCAGCCGGCCCCCGCCGGGGCGGCGCTGACCAAGGTCGCGAGCTTCGAGCATCAGGTCACCGGCGTCACCGTGTCGAAGGACGGCCGGATCTTCGTCAATTTTCCGCGCTGGACCGAGGACACGGAGGTGTCCGTCGCCGAGGTGAAGGACGGCAAGGTCGTGCCCTTCCCCGACGCCGCGTGGAATTCCTGGCGCAACGCGAAGAAGGACGAGGTCTCGGCCAAGGATCACTGGATCTGCGTCCAGAGCGTGGTCGCGAGCCCCGACGGCAACGTCTGGGTGCTCGATCCCGCCGCCCCCGCCATGGGGGCGCTGGTGCCGGGCGGTGCCAAGCTCGTCGAGATCGACCTGAAGACCAACCAGCCTGGCCGGACCATCGCGTTCGACGACACGGTGGCGCCCCAGGGCTCCTACCTCAACGACGTGCGCTTCTCGCCCGACGGCAAGACCGCCTACCTCACGGATTCGGGCGCCCGGGGTGCCCTCGTTGTGGTGGACCTCGACAGCGGCGTGTCCCGCCGCGTCCTCGACGGCGATCCCTCGACGCAGCCCGACAAGGGCGTGACCGTGACCTACGACGGCAAGCCCCTGCGCCGGCCCGACGGGCGCGGCGTCGAGTTCGCCGCCGACGGCCTCGCCCTCTCGCCGGACGGCAAGACCCTCTACTGGCAGGCGATCAAGGGCAAGACCCTCTACAGCCTGCCGACGGAGGCCCTGGCCGACGGCGTCGCCACGGCCCTGATGCCGACGGGGCTCGCCGACAAGAGCCTGGCGGGCAAGATCGCCGTCGTGGGCGAGAACGGCCCGGCGGACGGGCTCATCATCTCGCGGCACGACGGGCGGATGTACATCACCTCGCCCCAGGACGATTCCATCAAGGTGCGCGACCTCTCGGCCAAGGGCTCGGCGACCGCCACCGTGATCAAGGACGCGCGCCTGCGCTGGCCCGACACCTTCGGCGAGGGCCCGGACGGGACGCTCTACGTCACCACCTCGCGCATCCAGGATTCGGCCTTCTACAAGCCCGACGCCCCGGCGGCCCTGCCCACCGACCTGTGGAGCTTCAAGCCGACCGGGGACGCCACCGGCTCGACCAAGCCGGCGCGCTGACCCGACGGACCGGGCGGCCGTGGGCCGCCCGTTCCCCGAACCCCATTCCTCGAATCTCATTCCTCGAATTTTGGGCGCCGATGCTCCGACGCAGCTTCCTCCGCCGGGCCGGCCTCGGCCTCGCCCTCGCGGCCGCCCCGCGGGGCGCCTTCGCCGCGGCCCTGCGCGCCGACGATCCGGCCTTCGCCGCCGTGGTCGATCCGGAGGCCCGCCTCGCCACCCTGTATTCCGGGGGGCGCTGGTGCGAGGGTCCGTGCTACGCGCCCGCCCTCGGCGGCCTGGTCTTCAGCGACGTCAGGGCCAACCGCATGCTCGTCATCGGCGACGACGGCCGGGTCGAAACCGTCCGCCACCCGTCGGCCAACGCCAACGGCAACACCCTCGACGCCGGGGGCCGCCTCGTCACCTGCGAGCACCGGGGCCGGCGGGTGGTGCGGGCCGAGGCCGACGGGTCGCTCACCGTCCTGGCCGACCGCTACGGCGGTCAGCCCCTGAACTCGCCCAACGACGCGGTCCTGGCCCCCGACGGCGCGATCTGGTTCACCGATCCGATCTTCGGCATCTCCATGCCGGACGAGGGGATCGTGCGCGCGCCGGCGCAGGCCGCCCGGCGGGTCTACCGCATCGACCCCGACGGCACGCTCACGGGCATGAGCGACGCCCTCGACCAGCCCAACGGCCTCGCCTTCAGCCCGGACGGGCGCCTCCTCTACGTCACCGACACCGGCGGCTCCCTCAATCCCGAGGGTGCCCGCGCCATCATGGCCTTCCCCGTGGAGAACGGGCGCACCCTCGGGACCCCGCGCCCCTTCGCCACCGTGGAGGCGGGCGTGCCCGATGGGCTCACCGTCGATGCCGACGGGCGGGTCTACGCCGCCTGCGGCGACGGCGTGCGGGTCTACGCACCGGACGGCCGGCTCCTCGGGCGGATCGCCACGGCCATGGATGCCGCCAACGTCACCTTCGGCGGCCCCGACGGGCGCCGCCTCTTCATCGCCTCCGGCCCCGCCATCCTGGCCATCGACCTCAAGGTCCGCGGCGCGGCCCACGGCTGATTTTTGTTTCGTTCGAACATCCGAGATCCATCATGACGCTTGCCCGACGCGACCTCCTCGCCGCCGGCTTCGGCGGTGCCGCCGGCCTCACCGGGGCCGCCGTGCTGTCCGCCTCCGGCGCGACGGCGAAATCCGAACCTGCCGCGATGGCCCCTGGGCCCGTCACGACGGATCGCACGCCCGGCGGCCTCGAACTCGCCTTCACCGCCGACGCGCCCTCGACGCCGACGGGCCTCGCCATCGCGCGCGGGGGCCGGGCCTTCATCATGATGCCGCGCTTCGACGCCAAGGTGCCCTACACCCTCGGCGAGGTTCTTCCGGACGGGGCCGTGCGGCCCTATCCCGACCTGGCGACCAACCAGCCCGATACGACCAAACCCCAGGCGAGCCTGTTCCACGTGCCCAACGGCGTGTTCGATCGGGACGACACCCTGTGGCTCCTCGATGCCGGCCTGCCCGACGGCTCCGGGCCGCCGGTGAAGGGCGGCGCCAAGCTGGTGCAGATGGACATCGTGCAGAACCGCATCCTCCGGATGGTGCCGCTCGAATCCGGCATCGCTCCGACCTCGTCCCTCAACGACCTGCGCATCGACATCCGCGACGGGTATGCCCGCGCCTACATCACCGACCAGGGCCAGGACGGGGAGGGGGCGATCCTCGCCGTCGACCTCGCCACCGGGCGGGTGGTGCGGCGCCTCCACGGCCACGCCAGCACCAAGTCGCAGAAGGGGCTGACGAAGTTCGTCGAGGGCCGGGCCGTGGTCCAGCGCAAGGCGAACAGCCCGCCCCGCCCGGTCCAGGGCGGCGCCAACGGCATCGCCCTCAGCCCCGACGGACGGCGCCTGTACTACGCCCCCCTCATCGGCCGGCACCTCTACGCCGTGGACACCGCCGCCCTCCTCGATCCGCAGGCCACCGACGCCGCGGTGGCGGCCAGCGTCGAGGACCTCGGCGAGAAGGGCATGACCGGCGGCCTCACCACGGATTCCAAGGACCGGGTCTACCTCGCCCTGCAGGAGTTCAACGCGGTGGGCCGGCGCAACCCCGACGGCACCGTCGAGATCCTGGCCTCCGACCCGCGCCTGATCTGGGCCGACACGTTCTGGATCACCCCCGACCGCTGGCTCCACATCTCGTCGGCCCAGGTGAATCGCCGGCCGGAATACAATGGCGGAACCGACGCGCAGAAGCCGCCCTACGCGATCCTCAAGATCCGGATCGACGCCGACCCCGTGGTGTGACGCCGTCGACGGTGCCTCCCCGGCCGGGGAGGCACCGGAGGGACATCAGATCGTGACCATGCCGCCCGTCACCGCGATCATCGCGCCGCTCATGTAGCTGCCTTCGTCCGAGGCCAGGAGCACGTAGGCGCCGGCTAGTTCGGCCGGCTGGCCGGGGCGGCCGAGCGGCGTCTTCGAGCCGAAGGTCTCGACCTGCTCCGTGTACATGGTCGCGGGGATCAGGGGGGTCCAGATCGGCCCCGGCAGCACCGCGTTGGCGCGGATGCCGCGCGGCCCCAAAATCCTGGCGAGGTTGGTGGTCATGTTGGCGATGGCCGCCTTGGTGGACGAGTAGGCGAGCTGCTGCTCCACCGGGTTCTTGGCGTTCACCGACGAGGTGTTGATGATGGACGCCCCCGGCTTCAGGTGCGGCGAGGCGGCCTTGAGGATGTAGAACATCGCGTGGACGTTGACGGCGTAGTGCCGGTCCCAGTCGGCGATCTCGATGTCCTCCAGAGTGTCGGCGAGCTTCTGGAACGCCGCGTTGTTCACCACGATGTCGAGGCGGCCGAACTCCGCGACGGTCTTCTCGACGAGGCTCGCGCAGTGGCGGTGATCGGCGACGTCGCCGGGCAGCAGGACGACGCGGCGGCCGGCCTTCTCGACCCAGGCGGCGGTGTCCTTGGCGTCGTCGTGCTCGTCGAGGTAACTGAGCGCGATGTCGGCGCCCTCGCGGGCATAGGCGATGGCCACCGCCCGGCCGATGCCGCTGTCGCCGCCGGTGATGAGTGCGACCTTTCCGGTGAGCTTGCCCGAGCCCCGGTAGCTCTCCTCGCCGTGGTCCGGCTTCGGATTCATCTCACCGGACCGGCCCGGATAGGGAATCGGCGGCTGCGGGAACGGGGGCTTAGGATAATCGACCATGGGAACTCCGTCAGGCGGCCCCCGTCGGGGGCCTTCGACGGGACAAGCGCCGGGCCCCGGCCCGGTTCGCCGGACCGAAGGTCACAGACCCGTCATTCGCTCCAGCGCAGGGCCGCCGCCGCCGCCACGGTGCCGACCACCCCGGCGATGAGGGTGAGGCCGGCGAGGATGGCCAGCGGCGTCGTGAACGGCACCGTGCCGCCGAGAGCCGCCTCGCTCGCCGAGACGCCGAAGATCAGGGTCGGGATCATCAGGGGCAGCACCACCACGGCCAGAATCAGCCCGCCGCGCCGGATCGAGGCGGTGAGCGCCGAGCCGACGGCGCCGATGAAGGTCAGGGCCGGGGTGCCCACCAGCAGGGTCAGGCTGGTGGCGGCCATGGCCGTGCCGTCGAGCGCCACGAGCAGGCCGAACAGGGGGGCGGCCAGCGCCAGGGGCAGGCCGGTGGTCAGCCAGTGCGCCAGCACCTTGGCGAGGACCACGAGCTCCATGGGCACCGGCGCGCCGGTCATGAGGTCCAGGGACCCGTCCTCCTCGTCGGCCTGGAACAGGCGGTCGAGGCCGATGAGGGTGGCGAGCACCGCCGCCAGCCACAGGATGGCGGGGCCGATCCGCGACAGCAGGTTGAGGTCGGGCCCGAGGGCGAACGGCACCACGGCGACGATCATGAGGAAGAACACCAGGGACAGGGCCCCCGAGCCGCCGACCCGGGCGGCGAGGGCGAGGTCGCGGGCGACGAGGGCCTTCAGGGCGCGCATCACCACCACACGTCTCCGGCCGCGGTGGTTTGGGATGCCCGTGCGTCGGATCGGGCCGGCTCGATGCGGAGCTCGCGGGCGCCGTCGAGGCCGAGGGCCTGGTGGGTCGCCGCGATGACGAGGCCGCCTTCCGCCCGGTGGCGCGCCATCATGCCGGCGAGCACCCCCTGCGAGGCGACGTCGAGGGCCGCCGTCGGCTCGTCGAGGAGCCAGAGCGGCCGCCGGCACACCAGGAGGCGGGCGAGCGCCACCCGCCGGCGCTGCCCGGCGGACAGGTAGGCCACCGGCAGCTTGAGAGCGTGGCCGAGGCCGAGTTCCTCCAGGGCCGCGCGCGGGCTCGCGGTGGGCATCCCCAGGAGGTCGCGGGCAAAGGCGAGGTTCTCCTCCGCCGTGAGCGGACTCTTGAGCCCGTCGCGGTGGCCGACCACGTGCAGGCATTCGGGCAGGGTCGCCTCGCCGACCCCCGCCACCGTGAGGGTCCCGGCCTCGGGCTTGAGCCGACCGGCGAGCACGGCGAGCAGGGTCGACTTGCCGGCGCCGTTGCGCCCGGTGACCATCAGGGCCTCGCCGGCATCGAGGGTGAACGACACGTCCGAAAAGATGCGGCGGCCGGAGCGGCGGACGGTGAGGTTTTGGGCGGTCAGCCGCACGGGATTGTCTGGATCAAGCGCCTGTCCGTAAGCCTTCAGGGAATGTGTGACCGCGCGATCACGCGTCGTCGAAGACGCGTCTACCGCAAAACGATCTCAGCGATAGACCGAGCGGCGATTTCCGACGCTCACCACGAGGATTCGCAAGGCGTGGTCCTCGATACCGACGATCACCCGAAAATCACCCACGCGATACCGCCAGAGGTGCCCGTGAGGGCACTGCCGATCACCCGGGGATTGTCGAGGGGCGAAATCCGGTGGCGTAGGAACCTGAGGATCCGTTCGGCCGAGGCGGGATCGAGTTTGGCGAGTTCCCGTTCGGCCGAACGGTCGAACTCAATCCGCCAGGCCATACCGGGCCATCACCTCGGAAAGCGGAATCGTATCAGCTTCTCCGCGCTGAATGGCTTCGAGCCGGCTTTCGGCAAATTCCACATCCTCGATATCTTGCTCGATATCCTTCAGGTGATCGAGGATCGCGTCCCGGGCGTAGTCGTCCGTGCTGCGGCCCGTGCGCCGTGCCAGGGCTGCGAGGCGATCCTCGATCTCGGGCGGCAGGCGAAGGGCGATCATCGGCATCTCCGGTCCAGAGCCCAATCTAGCGCGCTTCCACCCATGACGTCCACGCAGCCGGCAGGTGGGCGCCCCCCACAGCCAACAGACGCGGCGCTCTGTCGGGCCGCCGGTAGCGGCCAGGTTCGACGTGTTCTATGCCGGGTTCAGGCTGCGCCGGGCGGGTCTCTGCTGGTCCCGATCTTCACCTACACGCAACACGCGCGGGACCAGATCGCGCTGCGTTCTCTCGACCAGGCCTGGGTGGAGCGCACGATCCTGGCCCCGGATGCCGTGGAGCCCGATCCCCGGCATCCGGATCGAAGGCGGGCCTTCCGCGCCCTGCCGGAACGGGACGGCCGCGTGCTTCGCGTGGTTTATGTGGTACGCTCGGCCGCGACCTTTCACGGGATCACAGCCTTCCTCGATCGTGGGCGGAGACCCGGCACGCATGAAATCCCGGTATGACCGTGAGGCGGACGCACTCTACGTGCAGCTCGCCGACGCCACGATCGTCGGGAGCGAGGAGGTGCGCCCAGGCATCATGCTCGATTTCGATGCGGCCGGACGGGTCGTCGGGATCGAAATCCTCGATGCCTCCGAACACGTGGCCGAAGGCGCGGATTTCGCGCACCTCGTCGCAGCGTAGCCCCTCCCGCCGGCGACAGACCCACGGCCGTGTCACGGCCCACCCGTAGCGGCCAGTTTCGAAGTGTTCTATACCGAGCCCAGGCTGCGCCGCGCGAGTCTCAGGGCGTCCAAATCGCCCTTCGCGCAACAACCTGTCCGGGCACCCCCGGAGCGGCGCGCGCTCACCAGCGCACCCAGCCGAGCACGAATTTCGTGGCGCAGGTTATGCCTGCGCGTGTTCGACCAACCGCTCGCGAGGATCAATAACGCCGTGGCATCGCTCGACAGCTTCCAGTCCCGCCAGACCCTCACCGTCGGGGACAAGTCCTACACCTACTACTCGATTCCCCATGCCGAGAAGGCGGGCCTGCCCGACGCCACCGCCCTGCCGTTCTCCATGAAGGTGATCCTCGAGAACCTCCTGCGGTTCGAGGACGACCGTTCGGTGAAGAAGGGCGACATCTCCGCCACCGTCGCGTGGCTGGACAACCGCGGCAAGACCGAGACCGAGATCGCCTTCCGCCCCGCCCGCGTCCTCATGCAGGATTTTACGGGCGTGCCGGCGGTCGTGGATCTCGCCGCCATGCGCGACGCCATGGTCGCCCTCGGGGGTGACCCCCAAAAGATCAACCCCCTGGTGCCCGTCGACCTCGTCATCGACCATTCGGTGATCGTCGACGAGTTCGGCACCCCGAAGGCCCTGGCCGACAACGTGGCGCTGGAATACTCGCGCAACGGCGAGCGCTACACCTTCCTGAAATGGGGCCAGTCGGCCTTCGACAATTTCTCCGTCGTCCCCCCCGGCACCGGCATCTGCCACCAGGTCAACCTCGAGTACCTGTCGCAGACCGTTTGGACCAAGGCCGAAGACGGTACCGAAATCGCCTATCCGGACAGCCTCGTCGGCACCGATTCGCACACCACCATGGTCAACGGGCTGGCCGTGCTCGGCTGGGGCGTCGGCGGCATCGAGGCCGAGGCCGCCATGCTCGGCCAGCCCCTGTCCATGCTGATCCCCGAGGTCGTCGGCTTCAAGCTGTCGGGCAAGCTGCCCGAGGGCACCACCGCCACCGACCTCGTGCTCACGGTCACGCAGATGCTGCGCAAGAAGGGCGTCGTCGGCAAGTTCGTGGAATTCTACGGCCCCGGCCTCGACGACATGGCGGTGGCCGACCGCGCCACCATCTCCAACATGGCCCCGGAATACGGCGCCACCTGCGGCTTCTTCCCCATCGACCGGAAGACCATCGACTTCCTCACGGTCACGAGCCGCACGGACGAGCGCATCGCCCTGGTCGAGGCCTACGCCAAGGCGCAGGGCATGTGGCGCGACGCCCAGACCCCCGACCCGGTCTTCACCGACACCCTGGAGCTCGACATGAGCGACGTGCGCCCGTCGCTCGCCGGCCCCAAGCGCCCGCAGGACCGGGTGCTCCTCGATGCGGCCAAACCCGGCTTCGCCGGCTCCATGGAGACCGAGTTCAAGCGCGCCGCCGACATCGCCCGGCGCTACCCGGTGGAGGGCGCCAACTTCGACATCGGCCACGGCGACGTGGTCATCGCCGCCATCACGAGCTGCACCAACACCTCGAACCCGAGCGTGATGATCGGCGCCGGCCTCCTCGCCCGCAACGCCGTGGCCAAGGGCCTGCGCTCGAAGCCGTGGGTGAAGACGTCCCTCGCCCCCGGCTCCCAGGTGGTGGCCGAGTACCTCGAAAGCGCCGGCCTGCAGCAGCCCCTCGATGCCCTGGGCTTCAACCTCGTCGGCTTCGGCTGCACCACCTGCATCGGCAATAGCGGGCCCCTGCCGGCGGCGATCTCGAAGGCCATCAACGACAACGACGTGGTCGCCGCCGCCGTGCTCTCGGGCAACCGCAACTTCGAGGGCCGGGTGAACCCGGATGTCCGGGCGAACTACCTCGCCTCGCCGCCCCTCGTCGTCGCCTACGCCCTGGCCGGCTCCATGCAGATCGACCTCGCCACGGAGCCCCTCGGCACCGGCTCGGACGGCCAGCCCGTCTACCTCAAGGACATCTGGCCCTCGACGGCGGAGGTGGCGGAGTTCATCGAGGCCAACATCACCTCGGCCCTGTTCAAGTCGCGCTACGCCGACGTGTTCGGCGGCGACGATTACTGGAAGGCCGTCGAGGTCACCGAGGCCGAGACCTTCGCCTGGGATTCGACCTCCACCTACGTGCAGAACCCGCCCTATTTCGAGGGCATGACCAAGGTTCCGGCCCCCGTCGAGGACGTGGTCGATGCCCGCATCCTCGGCCTGTTCCTCGATTCCATCACCACCGACCACATCTCGCCGGCGGGCAACATCCGGGCGAACTCCCCGGCGGGCGCCTACCTGCAGGAGCATCAGGTCCGGGTGCAGGACTTCAACCAGTACGGCACCCGCCGCGGCAACCACGAAGTCATGATGCGCGGCACCTTCGCCAACATCCGCATCAAGAACCAGATGGTCCGCGACGAATCCGGCACCGTGGTCGAGGGCGGCTGGACCCTGTTCCAGCCCTCCGGCGAGCGGATGTTCATCTACGACGCCGCGCAGAAGTATCAGGCCGAGGGCACGCCCCTCGTCGTCTTCGCCGGCAAGGAATACGGCACCGGCTCGTCGCGCGACTGGGCGGCCAAGGGCACCAAGCTGCTCGGCGTCCGCGCCGTGGTGGCCGAGAGCTTCGAGCGCATCCACCGCTCGAACCTCGTCGGCATGGGCATCGTGCCCCTGGTGTTCCAGGGCGAGACGTCCTGGGCCTCCCTCGGCCTGAAGGGCGACGAGACCGTGACCCTGCTGGGCCTGTCGGGTGATCTGAAACCCCGCCAGACCATGGTGGCGCAGATCAAATCGGCCGACGGCACCGTGCAGGACGTGCCGCTCACCTGCCGGATCGATACCCTCGACGAGCTCGAATACTATCGCAACGGCGGCATTCTGCCCTACGTGCTGCGCTCCCTCGCGGCGTAACACCGGCGGCCCTGCGATGACGAAAGGCTCCGCCCGAAAGGGCGGGGCCTTTTTCGTTCCGGATCCCTTGAAAAACATCGTTCAAGTTAATAAATATCTCACCATCCAATCTGAGGTTTGAATAGCGGAGAGGCGCCGCACGGCTGCGGAGCCTATGGTCATGGAGAGAACGATGAGCGCCGTAACCTATCCCTGTTACAAGCTGAAGAAGGACGTCCGGGGCCAGTGGTACTGGGTCTACTATGCCAAGAACGGCGAAGAGATCTCGAAGAGCAGCGAGAGCTACGTCGCCAGGTCCGATTGCGAAAACGGCATCAAGCTCAACAAGGCTTCCGCCAACGATCCGGTGTTCCAGGTCTAGGGGTCAAGGTCGGAGGGATGGACCCTCGCCCTGGGTTCGTCTCCGACCCAGGGCGGCGGGTCACGGATGCGATTTCCGGTCGGGAACGAACAGCAATCCGACGAGGATGAAGGCGGGCACGAGCACGCACCAGAACGACACGGCAGCAACCCCGAATGCCCCGGCCAGTGCGCCCGTCGCGAAGGCCAGCACGGCGGACAGGGTGCGCCGCAGGCGGGTGCCGACCTGCTCACTGAGCTTCGCCCCGCACAGGCGGTCGGTCAGGTCGATCACGGCCTGCGTGACGTTCACGGTCATCACGGTCGTCGCCGCCAAGTGGCCGATCACGAGACGCCCGATGCCGTTCTGGATACCCATCGCGGCAACCCCGAGCATGCCCACGCCGGTCGCCCTCGCGCCATCCGGTGAGCCGAGGGGCGACATGGCGGCGCCCGCCATCGCGAAGGCGATGAGGACGGCGGCTTCGAGGGCCAGCAGAGGGCGCAGGGGCGGCGAGCCTTGCCGCTCCAGGGCCAGGGCGATCAGGCGCGTGACAGCCACGGCCAGGATGAACACCGGAAGGGCAAGCAGCTTGGCGAGGACGCCGGTCGAGGTCGAGATCAACTCCGCACCAATCAGGACGAAGTTGCCAGTGACATGGGCCGTGAAGAGGCCGGTCAGCGTGATGAAGGCGGCGGTGTCGACGAAGCCCGCGACGAAGGCGAGCCCGACACCGATGACGGCATCTCTATCGGCGTGAGTGGGCACGATGCATCGGTCTCCGAACCATCAGTGGCAGAGCTTTTTCGATCATGGGGCCGGACGCCCACCGGGCGACCTCATCCTCGCGGTGCAGGCGCACTGCGCCGCCTTGAAGGAGAACGCCCGGCTCCGCAACGCAACCTGGAAATCTGCT
The DNA here is from genome assembly GCF_008039485.1 of Methylobacterium sp. WL69. Classification (NCBI taxonomy): domain Bacteria; kingdom Pseudomonadati; phylum Pseudomonadota; class Alphaproteobacteria; order Hyphomicrobiales; family Methylobacteriaceae; genus Methylobacterium; species Methylobacterium sp. WL69. The sequence goes on from NZ_VRUZ01000035.1 coordinate 41,050, forward strand.
TCGCGGCCCCTGCGTGGCCGGCTGGGACGCAGGAAGGCTGTTCACGCGACCGGTGCCGCACCCGCCCCGCCCGTAAACTCCCGCCACAGCAGGATCAGCGCCGCCATCACGGCCGGGCCGAGGAACAGGCCGAGCAGCCCGAACGTCTCGACGCCCCCCAGAATTCCCAAAAGCACCCAGAGGAAGGGCAGCTGCGTCGTGCCGCCGATGAGGGCGGGGCGGACGAAGTGGTCGGCCACGAACGTGACGACGAAGCCCGCCGCGACGACGACCGCCGCCGGAACCACGGAGCCCGCGGCGAGGAGCACCAGGGCGGCGGCGCCGAAGACCAGGGGCGCGCCGAACGGGATCATGGCCGCCACCGCGGTCAAGGCACCGAGGAGCACCGGGTGCGGCACCCCGGCGAAGTAGTAGACGATCCCGAGCAGCACGCCCTCGCCGAGGCCGACGAGGACGAGGCCGTCGACGGTGCCGTGGACCGAGGCCACCATCTGGCGGGCGACGCGCTCGCCGCGCGGGCCGAACAGGCGGGCGCTCGCGGTCAGCACCTGGGCGGCCACCAGCGTCCCGTCCCGGAACAGGAAGAACAGGGCGACGAGGCTGAAGCCGAACAGCACGCTGCGCCGGACGATCTGCGCCCCGAGGCTGCGCGACAGGCCGATGGCGGTGGAATTGTCGAGGTGGTGCAGGAGGTCGACGCCCGCCTTCGGGTGGCTGAGGTTCTCGGCCCACCACGCGCTCGCCTGCGCGCCCCCGAACGGCAGCCGCGAAAACACCTCCGGCACCGGCAGGCCGGTTTCCTCGGCCGCGCGCGCCAGGGCGACGACGTCGTGGGCCTCCCGCGCCGCCTGGATGCCGAGCACCACCAGGGGCAGCAGGAACACCAGGGCGACGGCGAGGGTGAACAGGCTCGGCAGCAGCAGGTTGTGCCGGCCCGGCGGCCAGCGCCGTTCGGCCCGGGCGTAGAGGGGACCCAGGGCGATGGCGAGGATCACCGCCCAGGCGAGCGCCGGCAGGAACGGGTGCAGCACCCAGAGCCCGAGGGCGGCGAGCCCGGCCACGAGGAGGATGCGGGCGACGCCCTGGGCGCGCGGCCGAGGAAACCGGCCTGCCGGTGCCGGAGGTGTTTTCGCGGCTGCCGTTCGGGGGCGCGCAGGCGAGCGCGTGGTGGGCCGAGAACCTCAGCCACCCGAAGG